>CALKYM010000050.1 GCA_938003525.1 uncultured Planctomycetales bacterium
ACCTGCTCGGGAATCACGTAGGGTGAGCGGTATTCGCGTTTCAAGAGCGCGTTGGCGGCTTCGTTGTTGGTGAAGCGTTCGGTGGCGGCGTCGAAGTGGAGCTTTTCGCCGCCGAGGCGGTAGCTGATGTTGGCGAGTTGGCAGAGGAGCGTGCTGCGGTGGCCTTCTTCGATGTCGGCATTAGGCAGCTCGCGGGAACGGATGGACTGGCAGAAGTTCTCTTTGTGCTCGGGGTCGGGGAAGCGGCCGTAGTGTTCGGCTGCCACGACCGGCTGCCGCTGGTGGGGCCGCTGGAAGACTTGCCAGCCGCCGCCGTGACGGCCCATGACCATCATTCCTTCGGTCCCGTAGATCTCGATCCGCGTCGAGTTTTGGAACCAGTAGGGATACATGTCGTTGTTGCGCACGTAGGGGTCGGTCTTCAGCATGTAGGGCGAGTAGAGCGTGAGCTCGAACGTCATCAGCAGCTTGTCGAACTCGTAGGTGCAGACCTGCGTGTCGGGCGTTTCGAGCGCGCCCTCTTGGGCGAAGCGGCCGCCGGTGGAGTGCAGGCTGTTGGGGTAGTCGACGCCGGCCAGCCAGCGGGCCAGGTCCATCTGGTGCACGCCGTCGTTGATGATGTCGCCGCCTGAGAACCTCCAGAAGTGATTCCAGGCGCGGTGATGCACGCGGTTGTATTTGGCTTCCGGCGCCGGGCCGGTCCACATGTCGTAGTTCAGTCCCTCGGGCGTGTTCTCATCGGGAGCGGCCGGCTGATTGGGCCACGACTTCTGATTGAAGACGCGCACGAGATGGATCGTGCCCAGCTTGCCGCTGTCGAGGTATTCCTTGGCCGCGAAGTTATAGGGTGCGCTGCGGTTTTGGGTGCCGACCTGCACGATTCGCTCGTAGCGCCGCGCGGCTTCGACCATCTTGCGGCCTTCCCAGGGTGTGTGACTGGCCGGCTTTTCGACGTAGACGTCCTTGCCCGCCTGGCAGGCCCAGACGGTGGCCAGGGCGTGCCAATGATCGGGCGTGGCGACGACCACCGCATCGACGCTCTTGTCGTCGAGCGCCTCGCGCATGTCGGCGACGGTTTTCGGCGCGCGGCCTTGTACCTCTTCCACCGCTTGCGCCCGGGGGGAGAGCCACTGCGTGTCGCAATCGCAAAGATAGGCCACTTCGCAGTCATCGCGGCGGGCGAAGTCGGGAGCCAGCGCGCTGCCTCGACCGCGCAGTCCCACGACGGCCAGGACGATCTTGTCGTTGGCCGCAGCGGCTTTCGCGCGGCGCGCAGAGGCGGCCGCTGTTGTTCCGGCGGCGAGTCCCAAACCCAACTGCGACGAGTCGCTCAAGAAACGACGACGATGAAGCGAGGACATCGGGGCCTCCTGTCGATGGCGTGGGCGGGACAGCACGTTGCCGCGAGTGCGCCTCTGGCGGCGATGATGCGCGGCGAACGATCCCAACTATGGGCCGGCCCGCGGGGCCACGTCAAGCAAACCAGACAGCGAAGGGCGACGAGCCGGCCTTACTTCTTACCTAAACGCCGCTGCTCGCGAAAAAACTCGCTGAGAATCTGCCCGCACGGCTCGGCCAGCACATCGGAGACGGCCTGCGTCTGGTGGTTCAACCGCGCGTCGTCCAACATGCGAAACAGCGTGTGTACGGCACCGGCTTTGGGGTCACGGGCTCCGTACACGACCAGTGGCAGGCGAGCTTGCAGAATGGCGCCAGCGCACATCGGGCAGGGTTCGAGCGTGACGTAGAGCGTGCAGCCGTCGAGCCGCCAACTGCCCAAGGCTTCGGCCGCCTGCGTGATGGCGATCATTTCGGCGTGCGCCGTCGGATCGTGCAACTGTTCCCGCTGATTGTGCGCGGCGGCAATCACCCGCTCGCCGTGCACGATGACGGCGCCGACGGGCACTTCCGACTCCGACTGAGCCAGCCGCGCCTCGTCGAGCGCCAATCGCATGAATAGTTCGTGCATGGGAGGGCGGTGGCCGCAATGTTGGCGAGGCGAAATGCGTGGGGCGTTCGGCCGTCGCCCCCATGATAGTCAGGTCGCCTGGGTTCGCAGCGGCAGCCCATCAACGTCGTGGTTGAGAGAAGCCATTGCGGGAACGATGCACTCGCCGTCGACGACGGGCCGACGCGCAGTGGATTGGATTACTGCGCCGCGTTAATGACGGCGCGCGCGTCGTCGACGAGCCCGGCTGTGGCCTGTTGCAGTATGGATTGCACGCCCGGTATTCCATGGAGACGGTTTTGCTCACTTGTCATTTCGGCGCGCAGAGCGGCCATTTGCGGCATCAATCGCTGGAGGTCCGGCTCGACCTCGGGTGGGACGCTGCTCTCGTCGACCATCTGAATCCGCCGCGTGACGTCGAGCATCTGCCGCATGGCGTCGGCAAACTGCTGGGATGCCGCCCGCGCGGAGACTTCGTCGTCAATCGTTTTCATCACGTCCACCACCGATTCGAAGGCCGCGATCTGCTCCTGGACTAGCGCTACGGCGGGATGCATAGTTGGAGCCGTCTTCAAGTTCGTCGTTGCGCTGGCTGCCGGTTTCAAGGTTGCGAGGTTCGGGTTCGAATCGCTGCTGCGAGAGGGCGTAACCAGCGTTACCACCACGACCGCAAGAAAGGCTACTAGACCAACTCCGCCGACTCCTAGACCGCTGTAGAGCACCCAACTCGCGTCACTGCGGGCTGCTGCGGGTTTGAGCGTCGGCGTGCCGGCGGACAGCAGCGCCGAGTCGAACTCTTGCAGGAGCGGATCGGGGGCGACGGGTTGCGGAGGCGTGGGCGATTGGGGCGGCGGAGTTGGTGATTGCCTGCGTCCAATCGAGCTGCCGCCGGCGCGTTGCGCGGGCTTCTGGCGAGTGACGCTGCTGGGCGACTGGTGCTTGGGTTGGCGCGGGCTGGTGCCCTCCAGCACGGTGGGGGCGTCGGGCGAGAGCGAGGCGCCGGTGTCTTCGTTGCTCGCGCTCATCGGCGCGGTGTCGTCTGTGGCTCCCGGGATAGTGATCTGCCCGCCGCAATTGGGGCAGCCGCCCGTGCGCCCGATGTACTTGTCCTTGACCTTGAAGGACTTGTCGCAGAGCGGGCACGTGACGAGCAAGGACATCGAGAGGGCGCACCCGTCGAGACGAGGTCGCGAAGCGCAGTCGCAGTGATCAAAACCCGATCGTGCCGATTGACGAACCGCGCGTTGCGTTCGCCGCGCCCTTCACCGTTCCCAGGGGGAGCGCGTCGAGGCAGGACTCGAAACGCACCACCCGATTCACATTACCCAAACCCTGGCCGCTGAACAACGCAATCGGCACTTCGCCGCACCGAGCGGTTGCCGCCCGCATCGCAGCCGCGCGCGGCCAAATGTTGCGGCTGTTGGTGGGCGATCACGAGGCCGCGCGGTATGGCGCGCAAAGCGGCTGATTGGACCGCCTGCCGACGGTCAGGCCTGGGTGTGTCGCGGTGACGCAAACTCTTGAGGGATAAGGTCAAAGGGTCGGTGCTGGCATGGCCCGGCGGGGGTCTCAAAGCCGCCTTGACCCCGGATGCCGATTTCCATATTCTCCCCGCCTCACGTGCAGAGGGAACTGCCGTGCGTACCGAACAGGTCCACGTGGCCGGGTCTGCATCTGGGAGGGCAGCTGCTCTTCTGCGGACCATCGAGCCGACGCCGCAGGCAGGGAAGCCAGCGGACGGCTCTTCACGCGGGCCGCACGTTTACGTCGGCCGTCGTCGCGCGATCGAGTGTTCCCGCGCTTGAATCACGCGGTCCACGTCCAATCGCTCCCGGAAACGGATCGGGTGTCCTTTGCCCCCCTGGGACACCTACCGGTTCCGGGGGCTTTTTTTGCGCGCGGCGGATTGCTCAGACGTTGGCCGCGGCGGCGGTGAATTGTTCGATCCCGTCGGCTTTGGCGATCACGATCACGCCGCCTTCGCTGACGGTGAAGCCCCGCTGAAGATCGAGTTCGCGGTCGAAGCCGATTTCGACGCCGGCTGGAATCTCGACGTTCTTGTCGATGATGGCGTTGCGAATCCGCGCGTGCCGCCCCACGTCGACGCCCTCGAAGAGAATCGAATCTTCGACTTGGGCGAAGCTGTTGATCCGCGTGCTGGGACCGATGATCGAGCGGACGACTTCGCCCCCCGAGACGATCGAGCCCTGGCAGACGATGCTATCCAGCGCGTGACCGCAGCGGCCGCCAGGCTCCTGTTCGGCGAAGACGAACTTGGGCGGCGGCAGGTTGGGCTGATAGGTGCGAATGGGCCAACGCTGATCGTACATGTTCAACTGCGGATCGACCGAAATGAGATCCATGTTGGCTTCGTAGTAGGCGTCCAGCGTGCCCACGTCGCGCCAGTAGGCGTCGCCCTTGCGGTTCTCGTCCCGAAAGGGGAAGGCGAACACGCGGTGCGAGCGGATGATCGAGGGAATGATATCGCGGCCGAAATCGTGCGAGCTGTCATTGCGAGTCGCGTCCTGACAGAGCTGTTCGAAGAGAAACCGTGCCGTGAAGACGTAGATGCCCATCGAGGCCAGGGCGTAGTCGGGATCGCCGGGAATGGGCTGCGGGTCGGCCGGTTTTTCCTGGAAGCCGACGACGCGGTGTTCGGGGTCGATCTGCATCACGCCGAGTTGGGTCGCCTTGCGGCGTTCGACGCGCTGGGCGGCGACGGTCAGATCGGCGTTGTTTTGTTGGTGGTGTTCGACCAGACGGTGGTAGTCCATCTTGTAGATGTGGTCGCCGGCGACGATCACGACCAGCTCGGGCCGTTCCTTCTCCAGGGTGTAGATGTTCTGGTACACGGCATCGGCGGTGCCCTGATACCAGTGCTCGTCGATTCGCTGTTGGGGCGGCACGACATCGATGAACTCGCCCAACTCGCGGCAGAGGAACGAGCGCCAGCCGAGATTGATGTGGCGATCGAGGCTCATCGCCTTGTACTGGGTGAGCACCAGAATCTTGCGAATGCCACTGTTGAGACAGTTGGACAGTGTGAAATCGACGATGCGGTAGGCCCCGCCAAAGGGCACAGCCGGCTTGGCGCGATCGCGCGTCAGCGGTTCCAGACGAGAGCCTTTTCCGCCTGCCAGCACGACCGCCAGTGCATTCCGCATGTTCGATATCCTTGCATCCTGTTGCGACGGCTACGGCGCTGAGAGTCGCACGCAGCGCGTATTGTATCGCTCACCGCGCTGACGCGGAAAAGTCTGGTACGGATGCCGCGTGAGAAGGCGCGCGGCAGCAACCTGCCCCTGCGTCGTAGAGATTCGGCAGCCAGGCTTCCGCGCGGCGCAGCACGAGTCTCATCGGAAAGGCGCATCCCCCAAGTTGACCATGTGCGAAGAACTGCGAGCTCTGCGGGAAAGTGGGTTTACGCCGCGCTGGGCGAAGGCAACCGATCGATGCACGCTTCAAACTACAGGCGGGGGCTCGTCGATCCAGCGTCGCTGCCAGAGTTCGAAGAACAACAGCGCCCACAGCCGGTAGCCGTGGTCGAATTGTCCGGAGACGTGCTCGTCGAACAGCCGCGTGACCGCCGCTTCGCGAAAGTAGCCGCGTCTGAGGGTCTGCGGATCGAGCAGAATTTCTTGCGCGTAGCTGCGCAATTCGTCACGAAACCAGGCCGCCAGGGGAACGCCGAACCCCATCTTGCGGCGGCGGAGCACGCTCTGCGGGAGCAGGTGGCCGAACGTCTCCAACAGGATTCGCTTTCCGCGCCCGCGGCGAGTCTTCATGTCGGCGGGCAGTCGTGCGGCCCACTCGACCAGGCGATAGTCCAACAGCGGCTGGCGGCACTCCAGGCTGTGCGCCATCGACGCCACGTCGACTTTGGTGAGCAAGTCACAGGGAAGATAGGTCGTCAAGTCGGCCAGCGACGTGGCGCTGACTGAATCGCGCCCGCGGGCTCGATCGAAGGCCTCATGAAGGAACGCGTAGGGATCGGCGTCGGGGAGCGCCTGGAGAAAGTCATCGCTGTAGAGCTCCACCCGACGGGCCTCGTCGAAGATGGCGATCCACTGCAAGTAGCGGCGACCGGGCGGAAGCGCGAGACCGGACAGCAGTCGCTTGAGCCGCCGTACGGGCGAGCGCTGCCGCGTCGATGACGGCAACCGCTGCCACAAACGGGCTGCCATCACGCCTCGTAGCGACAGAGGCATGCGGTCGACGAGTGCGGCCAATTGCACCGCGCGATAACGGTCGTAACCGGCGAACAGCTCGTCGCCACCATCGCCCGTGAGCGCCACTTTGACGTGCTGCCGAGCCAGTTGCGAAACGTAATAAGTCGGAATCGCCGAGCTGTCGGCAAAGGGTTCGTCGTAGTGCCAGACGAGCTTGTCGAGCACTTCCACGGCGCGCGGCTCGACTTGCAGTTCGTGATGGTCGGTTCCCAGATGCTCGGCCACCTCGCGGGCGTAGCGGGTCTCGTCGAACTCGGGGATAGGGAAGCCGATGGAGAACGTCTTGACCGGCTGTTCGGAAAGCTGCTGCATAAGCGCGACCACCAGCGACGAATCGACTCCGCCGGAAAGAAACGCGCCGAGCGGCACGTCGCTGCGCATCCGCAGCGCGACGGACGATCGCATCAGCTCGGCAAGTTCTTCGGCCGCTTGTGCGCGCGGAATGTTGTCCACACGTTGGAAGTCGGGCTGCCAGTAGGGACGCACATCCAGGCGTCCTTCGCGATACACGCCGAGATGACCGGGCGGGAGCTTCGCGATGCCGCGAAAGATGCTGCGCGGGTGTGGCACATACTGATACGTCAAATAGGCGTCGAGCGCCGACGCATTGATCTCGCGAGGTACGTCTGGCAGGGTGAGCAGGCTCTTGATCTGACTGGCGAACAGCAGCCGCCCCGACTCTTCGCGATAGACCAGCGGTTTCTTGCCCAACCGGTCGCGGGCCAGCACGAGCTGTTGTCTGCGGCTGTCCCACAGCGCGAGGGCGAACATCCCGTTGAGATGTTCGAAGCACTCGGTGCCGAGGTCTTCATAGAGGTGAACGATCGTCTCGGTGTCGCTGTCGGTCTGAAAGGTGTGTCCGGCACCCTCGAGTCGATGGCGCAGCTCGCGGTAGTTGTAGATTTCACCATTGAAGACGATCCACACCGTGCGGTCTTCGTTGGCCAGCGGCTGGTGGCCTCCGGAGACATCGATGATCGAAAGCCGCCGCATCCCCAGCGACACACCGGGAGTGGCATGGGGCCGCTCATCGCGCACGATGGGCGCCGAAAAAAAACCTTCGTCGTCCGGACCGCGATGCTCGAGGACGTCGGTCATGCGGCGCAGCGCGTCGTCCGAAAGCGCCCTGCTCGGCGTCGTCCAGACTGCGCCCGCGATTCCGCACATCTCGTTCTCTTGTTGGTCCGTTGCCTGCTCGACGAGTCGCAGTCCGGCTGCGGGCCGTCATGGTCAGGCCAGCAGCCTTCGATACAGGTTGGCGTGGGCGTCGACCATGCGCTCGACGCTGAAGTGTTCACGAACGCGGCATTGTCCGGCGGCGCCGAAGCGCGCGCGCAGTTCGGGGTCGTCGAGCAAGAGCTTTGCCTTGCGGGCGAAACTAGCACGGTCGCCCAGGGGCACGAGGAATCCCGTTTCGTCTGGAACAACGAGATCGCGGTTACCAGGGATATCAGTGGCCACCACCGGGATGCCGGCCGCCATGGCTTCCAAGACGGAGTTGGGTTGTCCCTCGTATCCGCTGGCCAGCCACAACAGGTCGAAATGCGGCATCAGGTCGGCGACATCGTCACGTTCACCGAGGAAGTGAACTTGATTTTCAATCCGCACCAGGTGACGAAATCGCTCCAACCGCTTGCGCTGCGGCCCGTCTCCGATGATCAGCAGGTGCAAGTCGCTGCGGATGACTTTGAGCAGATCGGCCGCCCAGATCAGATCCTCGATACGCTTCTGCGGCCAGAGTCGTCCCACGGCGCCGATGAGCCGGCCCTCAGGCGGAAGTTCCAGCTCGCTTAGCAGTTGCTCGCGGGTGTATCGGCTCGGAAGCGCCTCTTCGATCCCGTTGGCGATCAGCACGAATTTCTCCGAGGGCAATCGATGCGCGGCATAGAAGTCGCGCACACCGGAGCTATTGACGACGATCCGCTCGGTGAAGCCGGCCAGGTGGCGATCGAGGGCCAGCTCATGCCATTGTTTCCATTGGTCGACGCAGCGTTCGGTGGCCACGATCTTTCGCGCGCCCGCCGCCCACGCTGCGGTGCGCCCGTAACTGTTGGCGGCGAAGAGCCACGTGTGGACGATTGCCGGCTCGAGCTTGCGGATGAGCCGGACCAGCCGCCACCACGCCAGAGGGTCGAGTTTCCAGCGCTTGCCCAACAACTCCGTGTCGATCGACGCGGCCTCGAGACGACCCAGCAGCGGCCCGCCGCGGGTGAGCAGGCAGACGTGCACGTCGAACTCATCGCGGGGCAGTCCGGCGGCGAGCAAGCAGAGCTGTTTTTCGGCCCCGGCCCGATCCATCGTGGGGATGACGTGGAGAATGCGATGCTTCACGGAGTTGGTCAGGGTCGACAAGCGGGCAAGTTGATCGAAGCGGTACTGTGAATGACGCTCGCTGAAGCCGCCAGCCAGACGCGCGGACTGCAGGCGGAAACAACACCGGCCGCATGATGATCTGCGCCGCGCGAGGACGGCAAGTCCGATCCACGAGCCACGAGTATGTGGAGGTGACTCATCAGCGCTGCTCGGCCAGCAATCGTTCGAAAAGCTCGAGATGCTGTCCGACCATCGCATCGAGCGAAAATTGGTCAGCAGCACGTTGTCTCGCATGTTGAGCCATCTGCAACCCTCGTTCGGGATTCTCGATCTGACGGATGATGGCCGCCGCCAGCGCGTCGGCATCCTCTTTTGGTACGAGTAATCCGTGCTGCTGGTCGTCAATAAGTTGCCGGTTTCCCGGGATATCGCTGGCCACGACGGGCACGCCGGCGGCAATAGCCTCCAACAGCGCGATGGAAAGCCCCTCTTCGCGCGAGGGAAGTACGAAGACATTCGCGGCCGCCAGCAACTCATCGACGTTGTCGAAGGCACCCGGCAGGAGTATCGAGGACTCGCAACCGGTGTCTCGGATAGCAGACAGCAACGTATCGCGATGCGGGCCCTCGCCGACGATCCACAGCCGCGCCTGGGGCCGGCCGGCGATGACTTGCGGCCAGCAGCGGATCAGGGTTTCCAGCCCCTTTGTCTCGTCGAGACGCCCGGCGAAGAGCACCAGCGGCGAGTTGGGAGCAGGCAGTCGGAGCTGCGCAGAGGCCGTGGCCAGCACCCGGCGTGCGTTTTGCGCGGCTTCTTCCCGGCTGGCAGTGTCGAGCGGCGGCTCGAGCGGCTCGAAGGGCACGCCGTTGGGAATGTAGTGAATCCGTTCGCGCGGATAGCCGGCGGCGATGATCTCCCGCTCGATCGCGCGGCTGGGCGCGATGGTTGCCGCGGCCTGATAGCAGCGGCGCTTGATACGCCGGCCACAGGTGGCTTGGAGTTGCCAGTGCATGTCGCCGCTGA
Source organism: uncultured Planctomycetales bacterium (assembly GCA_938003525.1). GTDB lineage: Bacteria > Planctomycetota > Planctomycetia > Pirellulales > JAEUIK01 > CALKYM01. The sequence continues at coordinate 9,514 of CALKYM010000050.1, forward strand.
AGCCACCCCCTTCGGCGCGAATGGCCACCGGAAAACGCCGCCGCTTGCCAACGCCCACCGCGGCGTAGGCATCGTGTTTGAACATCGAGACGTAAACGAGGTCGAACGACTCGCGGTTCTCGTTGAGCCAGCGCGCGACGGCACGCATGTACTCCAGAGTGCCGAGAAATCGCAGCCGTGACTGCGGCAGGCGCACGACACGCACGCCATGATGGACGAATTGTTCGGGCCACGAAGAGGCCCAACGCGCCGTGAGTACAGTCGTATCGCTGCCCCGGCGGACCAGTGCCGCGCCGAGTCGAGCCATCACGCTTTCGGCCCCTCCGACCAGAGGCCAGAAGCGGCGGGTCACCAGCACCACGCGTGGGTGGCTCACGGGACAGGCCCTTGCGGCGACCCCGCTTCAAGATCGCCGGGCTGCATTGCCGCCAGATAGGGGAGATTGCGATACAGGTCGTTGAAGTCCAGCCCGTAGCCGACGACGAACTGATTGGGGATTTCGAAGCCCACATGATCCGGATCGATTTCGACTTCCTTACGGCCACGTTTGCGTAAGAGCACGGCTGATCGCAAAGAAGACGGGCCCATGGCGTCGATCTCGTGCAGTAACTCGAGTAGCGTGCGACCGGTGTCGAAGATGTCATCGACCACCAGCACGTCCTGTTCGCGAATGTCGGGCAACATGTCAGTATTGATGACCAGGGCCCCCGGCGATGTCGCCTGGCCGCGATAGCTGCGGGCTTGCACCAGGCCAATCCGGATCGGCATTTCCAGCCGGCGGATCAAATCGGCCAGAAACACGACGCTCCCGGTCAGAACGGCCACAATCGTAATCGGGCGGTCGCCGTAGTGGTGCCGCAGTTCGTCTGCAAGCCGGCTGACACCTTCGCGGAGCTGTGCTTCGTCCAGAAGCTTCCGCACACCTGCCCTCCCACGGCATCACGTTGCGTTGCGAGTTGGCCGTGTCGAGTGCACGGCCCCACCAGTGGCGACGATTCTAACAACAGAGCCGGGATGCGACAGATTCTCTCGCCCGTGTGTGATGTTGTGCCCGATCGGCGCCAGCCCGCGTGAACCTAGGGCGCAGCGGCGAGTGAAGCGTCCAACTCACCACAGGATCCCAAGGCGATGACGGACCATGCACTGGCGGCGTGGGTGAGGAAGTTGCGCCCGTCGCGATAGAGCGAGCGGGAAAACCATCGGCCGCTGGCGCGCTGGTTCGATTTGATCCATGTTGTGGCGCGAGCGATGACTGGATCGTCTGCCGACATGCCCGCCTGCCTCAATACGAACGTGACGAACCCGGTGCCCAGGCCATCGCTCGTGGATCGAGCCTGCGGCTCACCATCGTGCCGCGGCCAGGGGCCCAAAGCGCCCGCGCTCCAACCGCCGTCGTCGTTTTGCAGTGCCAGCAGTTCGGCGAGGATTTGTTTGCGCGCCGGCGCATCGAGAAACGTGTCGGGCCGCAGACTATCGGCCCACAGGACCCATGCCTGGTGGTGCAGACAGGAGAGTTCATTGTCTCCGAAAAACTTCTGGAGACGCGCGATGCCCTGTTGAGCGGCTGGGGTCGAGGCGTAGTCTTCGGGTGCGATCGCCACCGCCACGGCCGCCGCGCAACTGCCGAAATCGTCATCGAGTTCGTACGGCGGCCAACTACAGGCCAGCCAGGAGAAGCTTCCTTCTTCAGTTTGCACCGTCCAAATGCGGTCCAGCGCCGTGCGGGTTGCCGGATGGAGTTCGCCGGTGGTCTGCGCATCGTTGGCCGCCAGCGCGAGCGCGGTCATCACGACTTCAGCGTCCCAGCGTGGTCCCTTGTCGACCCACCGCTGCTCGACGAGCTCTTCTGCAAAGCGACGGACGCTGCGGTGCGCTTCGTTCTCGATGCCCAAGAATGGTCGCGAGAGCAGGTAGACGTAGTTGGTGTGGCAGGTCATGCATTTGCGTGCCTTCTGCCATTCGAGTGACGCCGTGTCGAGAAACTCGGCCGCGGCGTCGGGGGAGTACGTATCGCGCAGCGGCTCGTCCGCATGATTGGGTCCCGCTTCGCCGACGCTTTCGAGCGTGATGCCGGTATCGATTGAGGTGGCAGAGCTTCGTGGCGCCGCCTCATCGCCGTACAGCCAGGACGCACTTAGGCCAAGAGTGGCCATCAACACGACAAGACATGCGCAGGCTCGCACGGCACCATCCTCCCCGAGAAACTAGCGAAGTCGACCGACGACGCGCCGCGCGTCGACCGAGAGAGCCAAGTTTGGATGGGCCCATACTAACGAGAGGTGCGGGCGAAGCAACGCGCGACGACGACTAGTGGAGCGTCTGCCCGATTCAGTCGGGCGACGCGCAGCGGTCGCCAAAGACGCAAGTGCTTTGGCGCAGACAACAATGTAGTGCTCCGCCGGATAGCCCGCACCCGACAATCACGTGTTGACGGAGCACTAGTCCGCGAGTCGACCAGGGGAGGCCACATGGGGCGTCGAGTCGACGTCCCCGGCTAGCGGCGACGTCGTCTCGTGCGTCGTTCGGTCTTCTTGATCAGGGTATCGACTTCGTCGATCTCCAATTGCAGCCGGTCGATCTCAGCTTGAACCGTGCGCAGATCCTGTTCGATCACCGACGAAGACCGCCGCTTGGCCAACACGCCGGTTGCCGAATTGGCGTACTGGCGTTGTCCCAAGACGGGATCGAGAGCAGCGGCTTCCTGCAAGCGCGTGCGTTCCAGTTCCTGTTCGAGTCGTTGACGCCGCGAGTACAAAGTCCCGCTGGCAGGCGACTCGGGATCGCCTTGTTGCGCTTTGAGCAGGGCCCGCTGTTGATAAAGTTTCTTAGTAGGGCTTTCCATGAGTACTACGTCACCACCAGAAAACGACTTACAGGCTGCGTCACGTCGAGCACCCTGAAACATGGCATTATAAGTGGTTGCGATATGCTGGGCTACTCAATCCATGAAAACCGCTCGTAGCCATGCTTCGGAATCCTGTCTAAGTCGTTTGGGTGAATTGGATTAACACACACCATCCCTCGCCGCCTTGAGTCGCGAATTCCGCGCGCACGCCCCCACACGATGCCACTTACGGGGTCGGTTTCCGGCGCAGATGCCTCTGCCAGAGGTTGTTTGGTACGCCACGCGCGTGAAACATCACACCAGAGGTGATATTTGTTCGATCCGCCCAATAGAGGGGCTTCAGCTCGGATTCCCGACGAAGTCGCCCCCTCGGCAGGCCTTCAGGTAGCGCAGCGCGTGGACCTGGCCGGTCATTTCCAGCGCGTCGCGATACACCGGATCGTGCCAGCCCTCGATGTCGATGGCGCCCCGGTAGCCACCTTCCCGCAGCACGCTGATCACGTCGGTCCAGTTCGTGTCGCCGAAACCGGGCGTGCGGTGCGCGACGCAGGGCATCCCGCCGCGAATCCCCTGCTGGTGAATTACGTCCCAACGCACGGTGGCGTCTTTGCCGTGGACGTGAAATACGCGATCGACCCACTTGCGCAACTGCGGGAGCGGATCGATCAGGCTAACGAGCTGGTGACACGGTTCCCACTCGAGCCCCAGTGCCGGACTCGGGACGGCCGAAAACATCATCTCCCACGCCGCCGGCGCGTGGGCGATGTTCCAGTCGCCTGATTCCCAAGTGCCATCCATATTGCAGTTTTCGAACGCGATCCGGACTCCGGTATCTTCCGCACGCGTGGCGAGCGGGCGGAAGACCTGTTGGAACGCGGAGATCGATTCCGGCACCGGTCGTCCGGTCAGGCGACCGGCGAAGCCACAGACGACATCGCAGTCGAACGTGCCCGCGGCATCGATCAAGCGCCCGAAATCGGCGGCCGTCTGTTCATCGGTCAGCGGGTTGCCGTAGATGCCCAACGAGCTGATGGTCGCCTGGCCCGCCATCGCCTCGCGGACCGAGCTTGCAAGTTGCGCGAGATCCACCTCGCCTATATGACGGTGAAAGACGAGTTGGAAGCACTCGAAGCCGTGCGACACGATTTTCCGGATGTAGCCGGCCGCATCCTGTTCAGCTTTCACCAAGGTGCCGATGCGCAGGTCGTCGTGTCCGGTCATTGGTTGTTCTCGTCGAATCCAAAGTGGCAACGGGCGATAGCAGGCTTCCGAGGTCAGGTTGTCTGAATCTACCCAGCATTTTCGGCGGGCGAAGAGAACTTTTCACGACCCCCACGCCACTCACACCGGGAGGCTGGCCCCAGCGGGGCTCAGCGCGATGCGAATACTCGGTGGGATGGAGGCGATCATGCGGTGCGCGCTCTTGTTTTGCAGTCTGTGGGTCACTGGCACACACGATGCGGCGGCGGTGGAGACGATTCGCGTGCCGGGCCGAATCGACTCGGTCACGGTGTATCGGGGCCAGGCGCTCGTCGAGCGACTGATCGAGGTTCCCGCTGCGGACGGTCTCCACGAGATCGTCGTGACCGATCTGCCTGAGCATGTCCTGCCGGGCAGCATCTTCGCAGAATCGATCGCGGGATTGCAGATTCGCTCGGTCCGCTATCGCCAGCAGCCCGTTCTGGAAGATGTCCGCGAAGACGTTCGCACATTGGACGAGCAGAGCCAGGCGCTCAATGAGCAACTCCGAGTTTCACAGCGAAAGCTGGAGACGCTGGCTCAGCATCTGGAGTACCTCGAGCAGTTGGAGAGCTTCACCGCCACCACGGCCATCGCGGAACTCGCTCACGGCGTGCTCGACGCGGAGACCATCGAGCAGCTCACGCGGTTCTTGCTCGAACAGCGGCAGACGACTTCCGAGGAGCAACAGCAGCTCGAATTCGCTCAGGGAGAGTTGCAAGCCGAATTGGAACTGCTGGCCCGCAAGCGGCAGGCGCTCACCAGCGGCTCAGCCCGCTCGGCGCGGGAAGCCGTAGTGCTGGTGACCGTCGACGACGCCGCAGGAGCCGCTGTGCGGTTGAGCTACCTGGTCAACAACGCGACCTGGAGCCCTTCTTACAACGTTCGCACCAGTGCCAGCCGGGACGAGGTGCGTGTCGAGTACAACGCATCGATCCAGCAGCTCAGCGGCGAAGACTGGACGGACGTGAACATGACGCTCTCCACGGCCACGCCTTCGCTGGTGGCCAGCGCACCGACGTTAGGGCCGCTGCGGATTTCGCTCGCCGCCGCCGCAGGTGCGCCACCACAAGCCGCGCACGATAGCGGCAGCTATGAAAGCGCTAAACAGCAACTCATGGATCGCCGCCGCCAGCTTGAACTGGAACGCGCGCAGAATGCACAGACGGCGGCCACTGCGGGTCAACCGCAACAGCAGCCGGCTACGACCCTGGGCGTCGACGCCATGCTCAACGAGTTGGCCGCTCAGGAGTGGATGGTGGAGCTGCAGCTTCGCGACGGCGGCCGCCTCGCGCGCAGCTCCTCAGGCGATGGTCGAGCCGAGGGGATCAGCGTGACCTACGCGCTCGATGCACGTCTGTCATTGCCCAGCCGCAACGACCGGCAATTGATTCAGATCGCCGCCTTGAACATGCCGGGCGACTTCTCCAAAGTCGCCGTGCCGGTGCTCACCAGCTACGTGTATGAAGAGGCCAACGTGACGAATACCAGCGATTTGGTGCTGCTGGCCGGCCCCGCATCGACCTTTGTCGCCGGACAGTTCGTGGGGCACGGCGAGGTCCCGACCGTCTCTGCCGGCGAGCGATTCTCCGTCGGATTCGGAATCGACAGCTCGTTGCGAGCGACCCGCGAGTTGCTGGGCAAGTCGGAGAGCGTCCAGGGCGGCAACAAGGTCGTGGTGTTCCACTATCGCCTCACGGTGCAGAACTTCGGAGCCGATGAGGTGGCGGTGCGACTGGTCGACCGGCTGCCGCAGGCCGAAGATTCGCAGGTCGAGCTCACGCTCGAAGGTCCCGACATCGCGCTGAGCGATGACGCCATCTACCAACAGACCGAGCGAAGGCAGGGCATCCTGCGGTGGGAAGTCGACGTACCCGGGAAGACTCAGGGGGCCGAAGCCTACGCGCTCGATTACAGCTTCCGCATGGAATACGACAAGCAGATGACCATCGCCGGACTGGCCGCCCCCACGCTCGAGTAGCCGGGGCTTGAGTAGCCAGTACCTGAGTAGTTTGGGCAGCCGGGGCCATGCGACGAGCGGCGGTTCGGCGACGGTGGGCGGCCGGCGGTAAGGTACGGTTGAGTCGGCCGCCCGTCGCGTTTCGGCGGCAGCCGACCTAAAGATCGGTGATCGCCGCGAAACCGGTTGACTCGCGGCGCCGGGGTGGTCGATACTACGCGATGCTGCGGATTCGCAGCTCAGCGATCTCGCCGCGGTTTTCTCCGCGGCGGCTTCGACGTCCAACAGTTCAACACGAAGGAGAGTTCGCGATCGAACGAACGCAAAGACTGAACGAGCAGATCCGCATCACGCCGGTGCGCGTGGTTTCTGCCGAAGGGCAACAGTTGGGCGTGATGCCCACCGAAGAGGCGTTGGCCCTTGCCCGCGAGGCGGAACTGGATCTGGTCGAGGTGGCCCCCAACGATCGGCCGCCCGTTTGCCGCATCATGGACTTCGGCAAGTACAAGTACCAGCAGCGCAAACGCACGCACCGTGGCAACCCGCACCACAGCAAGCTCAAAGAAATCCGGGTGCGGCCCAAGACGGACAGCCACGACATCGAGGTGAAGATCAACCGTGCGCGGCATTTTCTTGAGCATCGCGACAAGGTGATCATCTCGGTCATCTTTCGTGGACGCGAAATGGCCCACGTCGAAGAGGGGCGGCGCGTCGTCGACCGCATCCTCGAGCGGCTCACCGATGTGGCCAAAGTCGAGTCGTCGCCCAGTCAGCAGGGCAAGCGAATCGTCTGCATCCTGGCCCCCAAGTAGGCAGCGGCGGCGGCACGCATGCTGCCCGGGAGAACCCGTCGCCGGCTGCCGGGATTCGCTTCTGGCCGATCCGACTGGATGATGCACTGGTCGCCCCTCGAAACCGGCGAAATCGGCTGCGGGATGACCTTTTCTGGGTGCCGATAGCCGATATACTGGGTCGCTTATCGCCGCCGTGCTGGTCGACAGGGACACTCGCGATGCCCAAGCAGAAGACACACAAGGGAACGAAAAAGCGCTTTCGGCTGACCGCCAAGGGCAAGGTCAAGCACCGCCACTCGGGCACAAGCCACCGGCAGGTGCGGCTGAGCAAAAAGCGCCGCCGCCAACTGCGCGGGACGACCGTTCTCGATGCTGTGGCTGAAAAGCGGATCGCCGACGCCCTGAACGGCAACAGCTACTAAACGGCGCCGATGGCCGGCCGCGCCTGCCAATCGCGAAGCCGGCCAGCGCCCGACACGACGGGCGCCGCAGCGGAGCGGGCATCAAACGCGCCCTGGTCAGGGCGGGCCTTGCCTTCGCCCTAGGAAGTCGACTACCGCCATGAGAACCACCAAAGGCGCGGCGCGGACAAAGGCCAAACGCCGTCTGTTTCGCAAAGTCAAAGGCTACCGCGGCGGTCGCAACAATCTGTTGCGCACCGCCAAGGAATCGTTGCTCCGTTCGGGGCAGTATGCCTTTCGTGACCGACGCGTCCGCAAGCGCGAGTTTCGCCGGCTGTGGATCATCCGCATTAACGCGGCCGTGCGGCAGCGCGGACTGCGCTACAGCCAGTTCATCTGTGGTTTGCAGAAAGCCAATATCGAGCTGGATCGCAAGATGCTCTCCGAGATGGCCATCCACGATCCGGCGGGATTCGACGTGGTCGTGGCTGCTGCGAAGGAGGCGCTCGCCGCTTGAATTGGCGCGGCTAGCGTCTTCGCCCAAGTTGCCCACGTACCCGCATTACGGCGTCGCGGGGCTTTGCCGCCTTCGTGCTGAAACCGTGTCGCGGCGGATCCGGAGAGCGGGGGCGCTGCGTTCGGCTATCGACGGGCTCCGCTCGGTTGCTCTGTTCACCGCGGTGAATCGAAGCATGGCAACACTCGCTGAATTCCTCGCGCAACTCGATGCCTTGGTTGACGAGGCGCGGGCCAGCTTCACCGCGGCGAGCGATCTCGAAGGACTCGAAGCATCTCGCGTGCAGTTCATCGGCGCCAAGCAGGGTCGCCTCAAAGCCGTACAGAAGGAACTTTCGGGCGTCGCCCGGGAGGACAAGCCAACTGCCGGCAAACGCTTCAACGAGACGAAAGCCGCCGTCGAGGCTGCTTTCGAGTCGGCTCGACAGCGCCTGGAAGGGAGCACCGCCGCGGCGGGGCCAGGCCCGCTTGATGTCACACTGCCGGGCAAGAAACAGCGCATCGGCCGGCTGCATCCCATTACCCAGACGATTGCCGACCTGAAGGAGATCATGGGGCGCTTGGGCTTCACGGTGGCGGGCGGCCCGGAGATCGAGGACGAGTGGCACAACTTCGAGGCGCTCAACATCCCCGAGTCGCACCCGGCTCGCGACCCGTTGGAGAACTTCTACCTGGCAGCCGCCGAACGCAATGTGGGCCCGATGTTGCTCCGCAGCCAAACCAGCACCGTGCAGATCCGCGTGATGGAGCACACAGAGCCGCCGGTACGGATCATCTCATTGGGGCGCGTGTACCGACCTGATACGGCCGACGCCACGCACTATCCCATGTTCCACCAGATCGAAGGCTTAATGGTCGATCGCGGCGTGACGATGGCCCATCTCAAGAGCGTGCTGCGATTGTTTGCTTCCAGTTATCTCGGCGCGGACGTTCACATTCGCTTTCGCCCTTCGTTCTTCCCCTTCACCGAACCCAGTGTCGAAGTCGACATGACCTGGGGCGAAGGTTGGATCGAAATGGGGGGCGCCGGCATGGTCGATCCCCACGTGTTGTCCGCCGTCGGGTATGACCCGGACGAGTACAGCGGCTTCGCGTTTGGGTTGGGGGTCGAGCGGCTTTGTGCCCGTCGGCACGGTGTGGCCGACATTCGCGACTTCTACCGCAACGACGTTCGTTTTCTCGCGCAGTTCTGAGGAAATCCGCCGCCGCCATGCCGCGGGCAGCGAACAGAAGAGCCGAAAGACATGATTGTTTCGTGGGACTGGCTCAGGCAGTACGTCGCGCTCGACATGCCGCGCGAAGAGCTCGAGCGGCGGTTGATGATGGCCGGGCTGAACCACGAATCGACCGAGCAGGTCGATGGCGACTGGGCCATCGATCTGGAAGTCACCAGCAACCGCCCCGATTGCCTGGGACACATCGGCGTGGCCCGCGAAGTGGCCGTGTTGTGGGAACAGCCGCTGCGGCTGCCGGCGACAGCGCCAGCCGAATCCGGCGGCGATCGCGTCGATTCACTCACCAGCGTCGATATCGAATGTCCGATGCTCTGCTCGCGCTACACGGCCCGCGTGATTCGCAATGTGCGCGTGGGGCCGAGTCCCGACTGGCTGCGCAATCGTCTGCAGACTGTCGGCCTGGCGTCGATCAACAACATCGTGGACATCACTAACTACGTGATGCTGGAATGCGGGCAGCCGTTGCACGCTTTCGATTTCGCCAAGTTGCGGGGCCGACGCATCGTGGTACGCGAGCCGCGCGCTGACGAGCAGCTCGAGGCCATCGACCATCACACGTACAAGCTGCAGCCGGGCATGTGTGTGATTGCTGACGCCGAGCAACCCGTCGGCATCGGCGGTGTCATGGGGGGAGCGGATACCGAGGTCGGCAGCGACACCCGCGACTTGCTCATCGAGGCGGCCGAGTTCGATCCGACTTCAATACGCCGCACTGCGCGGGCGCTGGGCCTGCATAGCGACTCGTCGTATCGCTTCGAACGCGGCATCGACCCCGAGGGAGTCGACTGGGCCAGCCGCCGAGCTTGCGAGCTGATTTTGGAACTGGCCGGTGGAGAGTTGGCCCCCGGCGTGATCGACGTGGGAACCTCCAAGCATGACCGCGCACCGATCGCTCTCCGCTACGAGCAGTTACCGCGGATTCTGGGCATCGATGTGCCGCGCGACGCAGTCTCGCGGATCTTGGTTGCTTTGGGGATCAACGTCGTCCGCGAATCCGCCGATCGAATCGAGGCGATCGCCCCGAGCTGGCGCCGCGATCTGACGCGCGAGATCGACTTGATTGAAGAGGTGGCGCGGATCCACGGCTACGACACGATCTCGGAAGACGTGAGCGTGCCCATGGCCCGTTCGGCTCGGACCCGCGAAGATCGCGTTTTGGAGCGGATTCGCGAGGTGATGGTGGGCAGTGGTTTCGACGAAGCGCTCACGCCCAGCGCCGTCGAGGAGCCTCTCTCCGCCGCGTTCAGTCCGTGGACTGATCGGCCGCCGCTGCAAACTCAGACTCCGGTGTTACGGCGCGCCAATCAACTTCGCCGCAGCCTGGTTCCCAGCCTGCTCGAGGCGCGGCGCACGAACGAGAGCGTGGGCAACGAAGAGATCGAGCTGTTCGAGATCGCCCACATCTATCTACCCTCCGCCGATGCACTGCCCAAGGAGCCGCTGACGCTGGGCGTCACGAGCGGCCGATCGTTGGGCGACGTCAAAGGTGTCATCGAGGCACTCTGCGACCGGCTGCAGTTGTCTCAGTGGCCGGCTGTTGAGCCTCACGATGATCCACTGTTCTGGCCGGGACGCGCAGCGCGCTATGTGCTCGACGGAGAAATCGTTGGCTTTCTCGGCGAAGTCAGCGAGTCGGGCAGTGCAGTCTTCGGCCTTCGCGGTCCGACGACGGTCTGCGAGTTGAGCCTGGCGTCGCTGATAGACGGCGCGCAGCTCATCACCACGCTCGAGCCACTGCCGCAATTTCCGGCCATCGCCCGTGACGTGAACCTGGAATTGGACGAAGGGGTTCTGTGGGCCGACGTCGAAGCGCTGGTCCGCCAGTGTTGCGGCGCGTTGCTCGAGCGTCTCGACTACCTGGAGACGTATCGGGACCAAGAGCGATTGGGGCCCGATCGCAAGAGCCTGCTGTTCAAGATTACGCTCCGCGACGCTGCGGGCACGCTCACCGGTTCTCGCGCCGATGAAATCCGCGACCGCATCGTGACCACCAGCGAACAGAGACTGGGCGCGCGGCTGCGAAGCTCCTGAGCGGAGCTTGCGGGCGAACAGCAAAATGCGGGGCGCCACCGGTACGAAGTAGGACGAATCAATGCTGCCGATGACCGGCGGCGCCCCTCGAAGTTTCGTAGCTGCTGTCTGCTAACCCCCGGGGCCGTGCGACGGTCGCCACGCGTGGCAGGTGTGACGCAGCGGAGCCGTCGCACACCGCCCCTGGGGCTTACTTGACGATCGAGCTAGTGCTCCGTCAACGCGTAGTTTTCGGGTACGAGTTGTCCGGCGGAGCACTACCATGTTGTCTGCGCCAAAGCACTTGCGTCTTTGGCGAACGTTTCGCGTCGCCCGAATGAATCGGGCTGACGCTCCACTAGTCAATCGCCGAATAATGACGCCGGAAT
>CALKYM010000051.1 GCA_938003525.1 uncultured Planctomycetales bacterium
GCCTCCGCGGCGAGCCCCTCCCCCACTGGGTCAATCCCGAAGTGGCCGATCGTCGCCGCGCGTGAGTTGCCGTGGCCGGACGGATCTGGCGGCAAGTCAGCGGCAGTCGCCGGTCCCACCGGTGGCGGCAAGACGTTCATCTTCGAGGCAGCCGCCTGTGCGCTCGATTTGCCGGTGCTGGTGCGCAAGAACATCCGCAGCCAGTGGTTCGGCCAAACGGACGTGGTGCTCGAACAACTGCGTCGCGTGCTCGAAGCGCTGGTCAAGGTTGTGATCTTCGTCGACGAGGCAGATACGCAGTTCGGCGGCGTCGGGCCCGAAACGCACGACACCGAGCGACGGCTTACCGGCAAGATTCAGCAGATGATGTCCGACCCGCGACTCCGCGGCCGCGTGATTTGGTTGCTGATGACGGCCCGCATTCACTCCCGTCTCAAGGCGCTGGCGAAGGACGGCCCGCTCAAGTTTCAGCAGATCGCCGACATCGTGCACGACACGCTGCCACCACCCATCGAAGCCACCCGCCGCTACCAGACGCTGCAAGCCCTGATCAACTGCACCCGCCGTTCGCTGCTTCCCGAGCCCGACGTCACCGAAAACGAGCGCCAGGCGTGGCACCTGGAAGCCGGGAGACTGGAAGCGCAGGGAGTGCGGTGACTCAGCGAGCGAACATGACAAGGCCACGCGCACGACGCGAGATCTGCCGCAGGGTTCCAGACGCGTAAGTCCTTCACAGCCGGCTCCATTTAACTCATTTCCGATACCGCAATGAAGGGTCCGGTAGGGTCATCGTATGCCATTACGCACTCGCCGCAGAGGCAGAGATATTTCAACTCGCGCTTACCGTTGACCCAAACTACCTGCCGACGATACGTTACCGCCGTGTTGGTGCATTCGCCATTTTCGCAATACGGTTTTTGATGCTTGTCGCGGTCTTTCTGTTTTGCAATCTCTTTTTTCTCTCGCTCTTTCAGCTTTCGAAGGACGCGAGTTTCATCCGTCTCTCGTGCGTTCGCCTTGGTAGTGCCTCGCTTTGCCCGCTGTTCCAAGTAACGCTTTTTACCAAGATCCTCGAAGTTCTTGTCTTCCCGCTTCTCGAGCAATCGGACTCTCTCATTTGCCTCTTGGTCGGCGTCTACGCCATAGAGATCGCGCCACGACGATAGTGCCACTCGATGAAACATGCGCCCCGCGATGCTTCCCATCGCTGCCGCGTAGAGCTCTGAAATCAGACCAGTTCGAGCATCCAGCAGCTCTTGATAGTGCTTCTTGTCGAGTGAGAACATCACCCGCAGGTCCACAACCCAGTCTTCCTCGACGCCATGATCCTTGCACTGGGGAAGGTAAAAGTATCCCCGTCGATTGTACGCGTGGTTTAACATCTCCCTTATCGTTCGCCTTGTGCCGTCGACGTACCTCTTTTCAACGTCGCGGCGCACGAAAGCACCTTCGAACTGGCGAATGACAGCGAGATAGATGTAGTCGGCAAGTTGTTGAGGCTCTAAATCGCACGACTGAGTCACGACCACATAGGCGGCAAAGTGCTCGCTCTCGGCGAAGTAATCCTGATGACCCTTCAAGACCGTTCGTAGCTTTTCGCGGCCGAGAATCGTGCCCTGTGAGAGCCGGAGCTTCGGGAAAGGCCGAGCCGCGTAGACGGGATGAGTCACTGTGAGCCACCTATTCGCCGCTTAGCGCCATTGGCGCTGGTCCTGTTGCAGCCATTTGCTGTTCCTGTTGCATGGTACTGCACGGCAGCTGCCAGATGAACATTTTTTTTGCGACCGACGCAACCGCAGCGAGGGCCAGCGATCCACTCGCCTTTTGGGAGGAGGAACTCCATAATGGATCTGGAGAATGGTGTAGACCGCATCTCGCGCCCGGGACATATCCGTGCGTTCGAGCATCCTGCAACTATGGCTACTCAGCACGCTTGCTGGAATTGCGAGCGTCGCGATCGAGCAGGTGGACACCGAGCGTGGGAATCCTACGCGACGGCTGCAAACAGAACATCTCCCCAATGCCATCCAGATTCACCCGAAGGTCATTTCCGGAGGTCAGCCGGAGGGGGATGCGGCGTTCGCGGAGCTGCGGGCGATCGGTGTGCGGACGATCATCAGCGTCGATGGGGCTCAGCCCGACGTCGGGCGGGCGCGGAACCACGGACTGCGGTACGTGCATCTGCCGCACGGCTATAACGGGATCTCGCCGCAGCGCGTGCAAGAGTTGGCCAAAGCCGTCCGCGATTTGGACGGGCCGCTCTACATCCATTGCCATCATGGTCAACATCGCAGCCCGGCGGCGGCCAGTGTGGCGTGTGTATCGGCGGGTTTGATGGCACCCGAGGCGGCACTCGGAGTCCTCACGCTGGCCGGCACGAGCCCCAACTATCGCGGACTTTATCAGGCGGCGGAGTCTGCCCGGCCTCTAGATTCTGCATTGCTCGACGCGCTCGAAGTCGAGTTTCGCGAAACGGTCGAGCTGCCGCCTTTGGCCGAGGCGATGGTCGCGCTTGAACAAACGCACGACAACGTGCTGACGATTGCCGCCGCCGGCTGGCAGGCACCTGATGACCACCCGGACCTCGTCCCGGTCCACGAAGCGCTGCTCTTGCGCGAGCATTTCACGGAGCTCTTACGCACGGGCGACGTGCAGAACGAATCACAGGCATTTCGCCATCTGCTTCGCGAGGGCGAGCGCGCGGCTAAAGAACTCAAAGCGCTATTGGACGCGCGGCGCGGCGGCGATACGACTATTCCAAACGACGCGCTACAGAACCCGCTCAACCGCGTGACCGCCAACTGCAAACACTGCCATCAGCGGTTCCGCGACGTACCACTGGGCCCGAGCAGACGGAACGCGACAGACGACCGCTAAGACTTCAACGAGGCGAGGGCCCACAACATGACCGGCACACAGATTTTGCTGGCAATCGATTCCGCCGTCAATCTAGTGCTCGGCGCCTTGCTAGCGACGTTTCCCTATAGCGTCGCGCGTGCGCTCGGCATTCCCATTCCCCAAAGCGCGTTCTACCCCAGCATACTTGGCGGAGTGCTGTTCGGCGTCGGCATTGCCCTGGCCTGGGAGTGTTGGCGGCCGCGGGAACGGGTCGGCGGTCTAGGGCTGGCAGGCGCCGTAGCCATCAACCTTTGTGGCGGAATCGTGCTCGCTGCTTGGCTCATTGCTGGCCGCATAGACGTGCCCCTGCGCGGCTTAGTCTTCATGTGGGCGCTCGCCATACTTCTCGTGTCGATCAGCGCCGTCGAACTGTTCGTCCGCCGCGGAGTGACCGACCATTCGTAGTTGCGCTGAGCCATCGGTCGGATCGTCGCCCTTCAGTAGACGTACGGAACAAACCGTTTAACGCGCCGCGCGTAGACCCGATACTCATCGCCGTAGCGGTCCTCCAAATAGCGATTCTGGGCAGGGATATTGAGAAAGATGAACCCGCATGCCATGAGCACGGGAACAATCAGCAGCGCCGGCGTTGCGGTGAGCAGCACCCAGCCCGTGAACAGCACTTCGTCGCCGAAATAGTTGATGTGCCGTGCGAAGCGGAATAGTCCGCCCGTATAGACGCGACCTGCGTTTTCGGGACGTTGCTTCCACCGATTGCGCTGCCACTCCGAGCCGGTGTTGATGGCCGAACCGGCCAACAACAGCAGGACGCCGATCGCCTCCCATCTGCCGACCGGAGCGCTCGCGCGACCGCCGAAATAGGCGAACGTGAGATCGATGATGCCCACCCACACGGCAATGGTCGCCACTTCCGACCACGGCATGCGACGCTTCATGAAGACGAATAGCGTTGCCACCGTGCGCAGAAAATAGAGCGCTGCCGCCGCGGCCAGCAAGCCAAGCCGAAAATCTGTTGCACTCTGCCGCTCGCCCCGGCCCAGCCAACCATCGACACTGCCGAGCCCCCCGCCCAGCAACAACCACCACACGACCGCGACGATCATCAAGTGCAAAGCCGCGAGCGTGGCTTTGGTTGCCAGTGAGGGCGACTTGTCGCGATACACATCGGCCAGGTCAGGCATGGCTCCGCGTCCTTCAGTCGGCGCCGCTGCGACCAGTGACGCACCTCGTTGGCGCGGCAAACAGGTGGCATCTCAATCGATCGCTCGATCCAGCGGCCAGTGCTCGCTGCGCGACCGCGCCGGGCTCATCCATTCGGTAAGGTGGCACATCAGCAGGATCAATCGCGACTTCAGCGGTGGCCGGCCGCGCTCGATGACGCCCTTGAGCGTCTTTGTGATGAAGTCGCCGCCACTGGCCATGTAACTCGCCGACTTGGTACCCGGCGGCACGTTCTCGGTGATCAGGGTGAACTCCGTGCCGCCATCGGTTTCTTTCAATTCGTAGATCACCGTACAGGCCGAGTCATCCAGCGCCGTGAACTTGAACGTATGGCTGTAGCGATAGGGCGGATCGATCTCCAACACCTCGCCCACCACACCGGTGTACTTGCCGCTGGCGGTGCGCATCCGAATCGGCGCACCGGGAGCGAGGCCGGTTGTGTGCAGCACAGAATCGAAAAAGAACGGGAGCCGTTCTCCCTGCCGCGTCAGCGTCTCCCACACCTCTTGAATCGGCGCCTCGATCACCACGCGATACACCTGCCGCGCGCCGACTGCCGGTTGAGTCTTCGTGGCCGTCATGACTTGCGTCTCCCCGTCGATTTCTTTCGCTTGGTTTTGGCCGTCTCGATCTTGAACTTCAAGTCCGTAACCTGGCTGGCCCAGAACTGGCTGTATTCGGTGGTCCAGCGGTCGTAGATCAGCTGAATCGGCACGGCGTTGAAATACAGCTCGCGCACGCGGCCCTGCTTGCGAGCGACAATCAGTTGCGCCTCTTCCAGCACCCGCAAATGTTTCATCACGGCGATGCGGCTGGTCTGAAAGTACTTCGCCACGTCGCCGACGCTCGATCCCGGCATGTTCTTCACGATGTCGAGAATCCGCCGCCGGTCCTGGCTGGCCAGCGCATGAAACACGAGATCCATCGAGGCGGGCTTCATATGTAACCATATGGTTACATATTTTAGGGCCGTGTCAAGCGGTGGCGAGGAGATTCTGGGCGCGGGCTTCGCAGCGCGGTCCACCCGCGATGCACAACTTGGCCAGCGCAACGAAATAAGGGAACACCATCCCGCGCAAAGAAGGCCAGCTCCGGAGTACCCAGATTCAGGCACGCCCTCTCAAGGGCGTGCGGCGCGGCAACTCGCCTGTCGGCGGCGCCGCAACACGCACTACCACCAGGGAGCGGCGTCCGGCGTATCGGTCGATATTTCGCCCGGCTCTTCATCATCGAAGACGTCGATCGGAATCGGCTGACCTTCGTAGAGTACGCTGCTGAAGCTGGCCAACACCCAATCGAGCTCGCTACCGCCCACTAGCGTCTCGCCTTCGTCGTCGAAGAACACGGTGCTGCCGGGAATCAGGAACGTGTCGCCATTGGCGCGCGGACCGACACCGGTGCCACTGAGATTGGCCACGCGCTCAGCATACGATCGACTGCTGAGCCATTCGGCACCGATGGCATCCAAGGCGAGAAAGTCCACGCCCAGCGGGTCATCGGCAAAGGTGGCCAGACCCGCGATGAGCAGGTCTTCGCCAGCGTCGCCTTCAAACGTGTCCCGCCCTGCACCGCCGGCCAGCAGATCACGGCCATTCTCACCGCGCAGGGTGTCGTTGCCGCCTTGACCCAAGAGCGCATCATCGCCGTCGCCGCCGATGAGCAAGTCGCCGTCGTCGCCGCCGACAATGATGTCGTTACCGCCGCCAGCAATGATGACGTCGCCTCCGGGCCCACCATCGATGAAGTCGTCGCCCTCAGCCGTGACGATGACTTCATTGCCCGGTCCGCCGATGACGATGGCCCGCCGGTCGCTGAAGGCCATCGCGAAGCTGTCGTCGCCGTCGCCCAACTGCGCGACCACGTCGCCCGTCGCCCCCAGCACGCTGTACAAGTTGTTGGTGAACACACCGTTAATCAACTGCTCGATCACCAGCACGCCGCCGGGATTCGGCCAAAAGTAGACCAAATCGTTACCGCTGCTTCCGTACCAAATCAGATCCAGCAGTGCGGGCTGCTCGGCATTCGGAACGAGCTCGTAGTTCAACACGTCGACAGTGTGTGTGTTGAGGCCGCTCGTTTCGCCCAGCGGACTCTCGGCCCACATCTGCACGTCGAACGTACCACCCTCAAAGAACGTGTGTGTGACCTGGCTACCACTCGGACCAACGACCGTCTCGTCGGCGCTACCATCCCCATCCCAGTCGATATGGAACGTGAAATCGGGCTGCTCGAAGAGCGAGACGTCCGTGGCCGTTAGCGTAAACGTGTGCTGGTTGCCGCGGGTAATCTGCGCCGGACCGGAAATGTCACCCGTGACCATGAGTGGGAACGCGTGCGCATTGGTCAACAGCTCTTGAACGGCGTTCGTGCACAGCGCGTCGGTACAGGGCGCAATCGCCCCGCCGATGGCCAATCCGTGTTGTTGCCAAAGCTCCAGATTCGTCAGCCCGGCGACAGGCGCTGCGGTGACACCGGGCGACGACTCGGGCACGATGTAGTCGGGATGCTGCTCGGGGTAGTACAGCCGCACGTCCGACAGCGGGTCGCCTCCGATGTCGAGCAAACGCACGACGTCTGATCCAACGAGGTTACCACTCGATTGATCGAGATCGAGGAAGATGTCCCGCGCCGGCTGATCGGGGAGCGGCGCAATGGGCAGTTGGGCGAACTCGACGTTGATCAGGTCCAGCCCCTTGGCATCCGTACTGTGCAGCGTCGAGACATGGACGTTCACATAGTTCTGTAAAAACGTGTCGCGAACGACTGTCGGATTCCCGCCCGGCAAGCCCCCCAGATCCTCCGGAGGAGTCTCTACGCCGAACTTCATCCCGTAGATGCGCGAATCGGTGATCAACAGGTTGCGGTTGGTGTGATCTTTGGCGCCGACGCCCACGGTTGGCCGCTGGGGATCTTCGCTGGCCAACAAGCTCGGCTTGGCCAGAATTCGGGCCTTATCGATCGTCACGTCGCTGCTGAAATCGAACGAGATGGCGCGGCTGTGCGTGTGCCAGATCGCCGCGTTCTCAATCTCGAGAGTGCCTTCGACGTGATCGATGTTGTAGTTCGACGGCCACGAGTACCACATCCCGAAGCGTGTCCGCCCATAGATCTCATTGCGTAAGTACGTGCCCGGATCGGACCCATTGATCAGTTGCCCTTGGCCGGGCTGCGTCTTGTCAAAGCCGCGCGCCAGGGGAATCACCACCGTCGGCACGAACTTGCTGGTCGTGACAAAGCCGGCGTAGGTTGCATTCGCCACGGCGTTGTCTTGAAAGACGTTGCCCGTGCGGCGCGACCAAAAGCCGACACCGCCGCGTCCGTAGTCGCCAATCTCGGTGCCGGCTTCGCCGTCGATGCCGGTCCCTTGAATCCGCATGGCGTAGTTGCGAAAGAACTCGTTGCCGATCTCACTGCCGTCTTCAGTGACGAAGGCGGCGCCGTGGAAATCATACGCCACGTTGTCTTTGATCAGACCCCAGCTTGTGTCGTGAACCGCCATCCCCCATTTTTTCCCGCCGTCGAGCGTGTTGCCCACAAAGCGGAACTGGTAGCCAGTATTCGTGGGGTTCACCGGGCCCATCAGGTGATGAAAGTGCGCCGTGTAGCGGGCGATCTGGTTGGTGCCGATGTGTGTGGGGTTGCCTTCGCTGTCGAACGTCGTGTTGTCCAGCGGCACCAGCGCCTCAGTGCGGCCCAAGTCCTGAAACCGTGCGTAATTGATGTCGATATCGGCGCGGTGACCGAAGAACACATGACCGCGCGTCCCCTCAGCATTCTCCGAGCGGATGATCACGTTGCGATCGAGCACGGCCGCGTGCGGAGAGAATTCTACCGCGCCGTTCTCGTTGCTCGCGCCGAAGTGATTGAATTGGAGCGGACTCGCCAGTGTCACTTGATTGCCGGAGATGCCCGTGATCACGGCCTCTTCCCACTGGGGCGGTGGCGCGCCGGGCTGGTTCGTATTGACCAGTGTGGCATCGACGCCCGCCACCTGCGTGGTATCCGGCAAGATGACCGTCTCGCCCACCCGCCAACCCGCCGGCACGTTGGGCCAGAAGGAGAGCGTCGTGTCGCCCGCCTTGGGTTGGGTCAACAAGCGATGCCACGTGAAGGTCTTCGCGGCACCGTAAATCTCGACCTTGCCCACACTGATGAAACCATTGCCGTACTGCGCAGGATCGCGATTGAAGTCCAGCGGCATATCTGCGATCACGATCTCCGCCGTGACACTCACGGGCACCGGGTTGGCCTGCGTGCCGATCTGCAGGTGTCCGCCTTCGAATACGATCAGATGCGTCACGGTCAACCGAGTATCGATCGTCGTGTCGAACTCGAGCTTGCCACCGGGATTGACGCCGACGGCTTCGATGGCCGCGTTGCTGATGCCGTTGTACGTGACGGTCGTACCGTCGGTGATCTGCACGATGGCGCCGGCGCCGGGCACCGTGCCGGTCGACCAGATGCCAGGGTTGAACCAGTTTCCGCTGGCGACCGAAGTGTGCGTCGGGTTCTGGGCGAAGTTGGGGATCGTATCGTGGATCAACACGATGTTTTCCGCATTGGGATCGTCGGTGACGGTCCCGCCGCCCGACTCGATCCCGCCGCCTTGTTCTTCCTCGCCTCCGGCCGACAACATGCGGCGGATTTCGAGCGGTTCGAAACGCAGGGCCCCTGCGGACAGGGCGGTCGTGTTTCGCCGCGTGCGCGCACGGCGATTCGGTCGAGAGAGCCAGCGCATGGTGGAGAGTTCCCTGGGGAGCGAGTGAAGTGCCGTTTCCCCTGTTCCTGACCCATCCGTGGGCGGCGGAAGCCCCCAAGCACCGCAACCGAAGAATACCGCCAATCGCCGAGCTTTCCTAGTCGAATCCTCGACATTATCGCCAGCCGTCACACGTCAATGTCACCATGCGAGTGTGCTCCCCATGCGCGCCGTGTACACAATTCGCTCAGCGACCACGCGGGCAATCATCCGGCCTCTGCCGCAGGTCGCGACGAGTTGACAGTCACCCGCCGCTTGGCAAGTATTGTGCGTTTGCGGAGTTGCGGCCGTGCGACGTCCTCGAAGCTAGTAGCGGCCGCCCGCAAACTGCTCGGGCACTGCTACGCTAGAAACAGAATCCTTGCGCGCCGAACGCGACGACAGCAAGCATGGCAACCAGCACCAACGGTCAGTCCACTCGACGTTCCCTGCGGCGGGCCGCGGCCAACCTACTGGGACGCAACACGGCCTTTCAGATCGACTACCGGCTGGGTCGCGAGTGGGGCCGGCTCACGTGGCGGTGGCGCGAAGTGCGTAGGCCGGTCTTTCTCTGGGGTGCCGGACGCACCGGATCGTATCTCCTCTACGACATCCTCTCCTTGCACCCGGAGTTCGTCTGCGCCCGCAACCCGCGGCGGCTCTCGAAGGGACTCTACGGCACGCATCATCACGGCGGCGGTGATTACGACCATTTGTTTGCCAACCCGTTTCCTCCGGTCGAAGGATTCAAGCGGCACTTTCTCAATCGCTATCCCGAAATCCGCGAGAACTTGGAAGTCACCTCAACTCAGCAGCCGGCCGTCCTCCGTTCCTTTCGCCAGCTCGTCGGCTCAACCTGGAGGCCGCGGCGGCTGTTGGATAAGGCTCCGCAGTACACGTTTCTGCTCGATCTTCTGGAGAACCTCTTTCCGACCGCGCAGCACATCCACTGCCTCCGCCACCCGGAGGCAGTGGCAGCGTCCTATGTGCGCCGCATGCGCGAACCCAACTCGCAGGATCGGGTCGGCATCTGGGGCTGGCGACCGCCGGGCTGGGAGAGCATTGTCGATTGGAACGTCGAAAGCCGCGCGGTCTGGCTGGCCGTGCAGACGATTCGTGCCGCCAACGAGAATCATCGCCGTCTCGGCCAGCGGTGCATCGACGTCCGCTATGAGACACTCGTGGCGGATCCGCACCCCGAGGTACAACGGGTGTACGAGTTCCTCGCTGTCGCACCCCAGCCTGAAGTCGACAATCTGCTGCCCGAGCGGTTCCCCGATTTCAGCAAGCCGCTCACGGAGGCCGACCGCGGGCAGTTGCGGTCGGACGTGCGCGAAGATCTCGAGCGGCTGGTCGCCGAGTTCGACTATCCGCCGCTGGGCTAACTCGCGTCGGAACTGATGCGCCGATGTTGAAGAAGTTACTGAGCCTGCTGAGCGACGCGCTGGTCTACGGCTCGTCGACCATTCTGGCTCAGCTCATCAACTTTCTGCTGCTGCCCCTGTACACGCAGTATCTCACGCCGCAGGACTACGGCGTGGTCGCCATGCTGGCCATCGTCAGCCTCGTGTATGTGCCGATCGCCAACCTCGGCATGTCCAACGCCATCTTTAGGCGGTTCAATCTCGTCAAAGACGAGGCCGAGCGACTCCAGGTGCTCGGGGTCGGCCTGGTGACCGTCGTCGGCGCCACGTTGATCTTCGGCGCAATCTGTTTGGCCGCCTCGCGCCCTTTGGGAATCGCCCTGATGGGCGAGAGGGGCTTTGGACACCTGGTGGCCATCACGGTCGTGTACGCCATGCTCGAAAGCGTCACGGCCATTCCCATGGCGGCTTTACGGGCCGACCGCAGAGTGAAAGCGGTGGCCGTCGCCAGCTTGGGCAAGCTGCTGGTGATGATTCTTGTGACCGTCCTGCTGGTTGCCGTCGTCCAACTGGGCGTGCTGGGCGTCGTGCTGGGAAACTTGATCGGAGGCGCCGTGGGCCTCGCGCTGTTCGTCGCCTTCACGCACCGACAGATGCGGCCCGCCTTCGACCGTGCATTGTGGCGGGCCATGCTCAAGTACGGGGCACCCTTTGTGCCCCACCAGATCCAGGCCGTGGGTCTCGTGATGGTCGGCCAGTACATCGTGCGGCGCGACCTGGGCTTGCACGACGCAGGGCTGTTCAATATCGCGCTGAAGTTCGCCTTGCCGCTGGCGTTCGTCATCGACGCCGTGCAGAAGGCCTGGGTCCCGTTCAAGTTCCAAATCCACGGCCGCGAGGAGAATCCGGCCGCCTTCTTTCGCACGGCAATCACCTACTACACCGTCGCCATGACCTACCTCTGGGTCGGCGTAGCCGCCTGGGGTCCTGAACTATTGCGACTGATGACCGAAGCGCAATTCCACACGGCGACACTATTGGTGGCGGCGGTTGCCACGATTTCGATGTGCCGCGGCATGCGATTCATGCTGACCACTGGAATGGAATTCAACGACGACATGCGGGCGGTCCCCGTGATCACGTTCGTCGGACTTGCGGTCGTCATCGCCGGCTGTCTGCTGTTGGTGCCACTCTGGGGTGCCAGCGGCGCTGCGATGGGAACTGCGGCCGGCTGGTGCGTGATGGCCGCCTTGGGCTACATGGTCGCGCAGCGCAAGTACCGTGTCGTCTATCAGTGGCCCATCGTCGCCGGCTGCCTGCTGGTCGCGGCCGGCATGGTCTCGATCACGTACGCCAGTCAATTGTTCCTCGACTTGCCGGGTCGACTGGCCGTGGCCCTGGCCGTTTCAATTGTCTATCCGACTATCGCCTTGGCTATCCTTTGCACCTCGACTGAAGATCGCCACCGCGTAACGCGAACGCTGCGCAGACTGAGAAGCCGACTGCTGGCGCGCGGCGACGCCAAAGCCTCGCCACCTGCGCTCGATGACGCCGCCGTGCAGAGCAATGTGCCGCCAGAACTCAACTAGGTCGTGTTGACATTCAGATGGTGGTTAGCAGCGAGGCGAGGTAGAGGAAG
>CALKYM010000052.1 GCA_938003525.1 uncultured Planctomycetales bacterium
CGATTCGCTGAGTGGCTCCGCGCCAAGCATCACGTGGCGAAACTCACTGAGCGGTCCGATCTCTCCCTGTTCCAGCAGCACCTTCGCCCGCCGCAGCCAATGCACCATGTACGAGGGAATCGACGTGATCGACGAGAATCCCCCCTTCTCGAAGAGCACGATCTGCCGATCGGTCGGGATCACCGATCCGCCGAACGTCTCGAAGCTGCCGACCCCCACTCCCATCTTGCCCAGCACCGGGCTGAAGAACGCCAGATGCGGCGCCCCGGGAAAGATGTTCATCGACCGCTCGCCCAAGTCGAAATACCGCTCGTCCGGATCGCGCACCTTGGGCAACATCAAGCACGAAGCCAACTGCGGGACCACCCGCGAAATGTCGTAGTGCGTGTAGACCGCCGGTGTGGGATCACCAGTCGAGCCGGTCGAAGCATGAAAGTGGACCGGCGACCATTCCAACAGTGCCCGGCGGCGAATCTTCTCCTTCAGCGTCGGTTGCCGCACCAGATGGGTGTACTCGCGCGGCTGGTTGCGCACGGCTTGCGTGATGTACTTGAGCAGTGTTTTTCGCGGAACCGGCTGGGTGTCGTAGCCCTCCGGCAGCGGTACGCCGGGAAAACGCGGACGCAGAATGAACGCCTGCGGGTCGTCGCGGAGATCGTCTTTGTCGATGATCGGCAGCCGCTGCAGATCCTTGAGCGTCTTGATCTCGGCCAGATCGATGCCTTGCTCGGCATAGCGCTTGCGTAAATACGGATGAAACGGCCCCACGTACTCGCGCAGATACCGCAACAGCCGCAACAGCGACCACTGACGTTGTTCGGCCGGTTCCAGGTCGTAAGGGTTCACTTGTAGTCGCGCACGCTGAAACCGTGCGATCTCAGAATTCCATTTCCAACGGGCTGTGATCGTCGCTGCCAATGGCCTCGGCCAGGTGCTCATTCTGGCTGAGGATGTTGCTGGCGAAGAACTCGCACGTCTTGACCTTGTTGTGATAAAACCGCGCTTCGTCGTTCTCGGCCCGCAGCGCTTTTTGCGTCTCGTCCTCGCCGGCGCCATGCTCTTCGTACAGGCAACGCAAAGCCTGATGAGCCACGACCCCCTGTTCGAGCCACAACCAGCCGACCGCCACGTTGCCGAACATTCGCAGATAGGGCGTGGCCGAAAGTAGCGGGTAGTCGAGATCGCCCGTCATTTGCTTGCCGGCAAAGTTCATCGTGGTCTGCTCGAGTTGCTCCTTGTGCTTACGCAACCGCTTGCAGACGGTGGCCAGCGCAGGGTGTTCGGCATGCGCATCGATCGTGGCCTGTATGTCGGTCATCAGTTCCATGAACGTCGCGCCGCCGCGGCGGCCGATCTTGCGGCCAATCAGGTCGATGGCCTGAATGCCGTTGGTCCCTTCGTAGATCGAGGCGATCTTCGCATCGCGCAAATGCTGTTCGATGGGGTAGTCGCGCAAATACCCGTGGCCGCCCATCACCTGGAGTGCCAGCGTTGCGACCTCGAATCCCACGTCGCTGCAATACGCCTTGCAAATGGGCGTCAGCAGCTCAACGCGACCGGCCAGCTTCTCGCTTTCCGCCTCGTCGCTGCCGTGCTCGGCCACGTCCATGCACAGCGCCGTGTGAATCAATAGCGCCCGACAACCTTCTACGTAAGCCTTCATCGTCACCAGCATCCGCCGCACGTCGGGATGCTCTTTGATCAACACTTGCGGAGCCGTGGGGTCCTTCCAGTTCTTCATGTCCACGCCCTGAACCCGTTCGCCCGCGTACGATAGCGCCGCCTGGTAGGCCGCAGCGCCGATCGCCACACCCTGCAACCCGACGCCGATGCGGGCCGAGTTCATCATGTGGAACATGTACTCGATGCCCTTGTTCTCTTCGCCCACCAACTCGCCCACGCAAGCATCGTTCTCGCCGAAGCTCATCGCGCACGTCGGCGAAGCGTGAATTCCCAGCTTGTGTTCGATACCCACGCAATTCACGTCGTTGGCGTGCGCCGGCTGCCCGCTCTCATCGAGCAGTAACTTGGGCACCAGGAACAAGCTCACGCCCTTGATGCCCGGAGGCGCGTCTTCACAACGCGCCAACACCAGATGAATCACGTTGTCGACCAGGTCGTGCTCGCCACCGGAGATAAAGATCTTTTGCCCGCGGATGTAGTACTTGCCGTCGCGGCGATTCGCCTGCGTCGTCAGCGCTCCGACCGCCGATCCGGCGTGCGGCTCCGTCAGACACATCGTCCCCTGCCAGCGACCCTCGACCATCGGCCGCACGTACGTCTCTTTCATCTCGTCGCTGCCGTGCTCGATGAGCAGCGATGCCGCGGCCCGCGTCAGTCCGGCCAGCATCGTCAGCGAGCAATTGGCCCCGGCGAACGATTCGCCGATGGCAGCGCCGACCGACAGCGGCAGACCCTGCCCGCCGAACTCCTGTTCGGTGGCCATCGCCATCCAGCCCGCGCGATACATCTCGCGGTACGGTTCGCGAAACACCTCGGGCACCGTCACGCGCCCCTCTTCCCAATGACAGCCGACATCGTCGCCCGGCCGATTCGCCGGAGCCAGCACTTGTGTGGCGAATCGCCGCGCCTCGGTGAGCATCATCTCGATGTCCTGCACCTCGAAGCCGTCAAACCGCGACAACTCGAACAGCCGCCCCACCCGCTGATGCTCGAACAACACAAACCGCGTATCGCGAATGTCAAACGTGTAGTCTGTGGCCATGGGAACTGGTCATCGAGGGTTGCGAGGTCTCGGCGCCCATCGTCACCGCAACGATCGCGGCGGCGCCTGTCGAATCATGCCCCGGTTGTAGTGCGCGGCCCCAAGAGCCACAAGGGACCGGGACCCGCGAATCGTCGTGATGCGTAACATGCGAGCAATTGCTGTCCACCGGTTCTCCGTGTCGCGACACGTCGGACGGTCTACAATCGCCAGCACGACTGAGCAATCGCCGCGAGTCGATTTCTTACGCATCGATTGGCATCCACATCATGCAAAACCCGTGCATCTGCTCCACACTATTGTTGGCCCTGGGCGTATCTGCAGCCTGCTGCGGGTTCGCGAATGTGGCGCTTGCCGCCGAACCGGAGCGGCAAGTCCTTCAGGTCGCCGACCATGTCCACATTGTGCTGGACTCGCACCATGTCCAGGGACTGGCCATCTCGACTGACTCCTACTGGATCTCCAGCGTCGAGCGGGCGACCCGGCAGGGCTGGATCTTCAAGGTCGCTCGAGAGAACAACCGGCTCGTCGCACAGCGCGAGCTCGTCGATGGCGACCGCTACCATCCCGGCGGCATGCAACTCGTCGACGGTGCGATCTGGGTGCCCTTGGCCGAATACCGCCCGCGATCTACGACCACCATGCTGCGTCTCTCCGCCGAGACGCTCGAAACGCTCGATGACTTCGAAGTCGATGACCACCTCGGCGCCGCCGCGGCAGATGATCGCGGACGTGTCCACGCCGCCAATTGGGACGCGCGGCAAATCTACACCTTTGACGCTGAAGGTCAGCAACTCGCGGTCCGCGACAGCCCGACCGGCGTGGCCTACCAAGACATGGAGTGGCACGACGATCACCTCTGGGCCTGCGGCCATCTGCGTGAAGGCGCGAAGCGCGCGGCAGTCGTCGACCGAATCGATCTGGCTGCCGGCCAGCTTGTCGAGCGCTATGAACTGCGTGGAACCACGGCGACCGTCGGCTCCAACTTCTCTCGGGAAGGCTGCGCGAAACTGGCCGACGAACTGTTTTTGATGCCCGAGGACGGCCCCGAAACGCGTATCTATCGCTTCCGGCTCAGCCCGAGTGATTGAATCGCTGCGGCGAGTCGAACCGCAATGCTCTGCCCCGATTCCCGTTTTTCGGTTGAGCGCCGCGCCCCGCCGGGCCATCATGGCGTCGCGCATAAATGACACGAATGCCGTCCGCGCCCGCTGCGGGCCGACTGATTACATGGGGAGAAACCGCACATGATCCACCGTCGACTCCGTTCTCTCGGACGCGTCAGCCTTTCTGCATTGCTGACAGCCATGCTCGTCACTGCCTCCGCGCAACCAGTCGCCGCCGAAGTTCGGCTGGCCGGCATCTTCACCGACAACATGGTGTTGCAGTGCGACATGCCGATCTACATCTGGGGCACCGGCGAAAACGGCGATGAGGTCGCCGTAGCGTTTGGCGACCAGGAAGAGGCCACCACCGTCAACGACGGCCGCTGGAAGGTTTCTCTCGGCGCCATGTCGGCCAACGCCGATCCTCAAAAGCTGGTGGTTTCGAGTGGCGACGACGAGATCGAACTCACCAATGTCCTCATCGGCGAAGTCTGGATCGCCAGCGGCCAGTCGAACATGGTCTGGCCCATCCAGCGCAGCGCCGATCCCGAAGCGACCGCTGCCGCCGCCGATGTGCCGCAACTTCGCCTCTTTACGGTTCAGCGCAAACCGACGCCCGAGCCGCAGGGCGACCTGACGGGAATCGGTTGGCACGTAACCACGCCCGAAACCGTTCCCGAGTTTTCAGCCGTGGCCTATCACTTCGGACGCCACCTGCACGAACAACTCGGCGTGCCCGTCGGCCTGGTGAGCACCAATGTCGGCGGCACTCCGGCCGAAGCCTGGACCAGCCGCGAGGCCCTGGCCGACGAACCTTCGCTCAAGCCGCTGCTGGACATCGAGGCGTCGCGCCCGACGCACAATGCTTCGGTTCTCTACAACGCCATGATCCATCCGCTCGTGCCGATGGCCTTCCGCGGGGCGATCTGGTATCAGGGCGAATCGAACGCCGGCCGCGCGTACCAGTACCGCACGCTGCTGCGGACGATGGTCCAAGATTGGCGCAGTCAGTGGGGCCGCGACTTCCCTTTTCTCATCGTGCAGTTGGCCCCCTTCCGCGACATTCAGCCCGAGCCCGGAGACAGCCAATGGGCCGAGCTCCGCGAGTCGCAGCTGCTCGTCGCCCAAACCACGCCGCCCTCGGCGCTGGCCGTGATCACCGACATCGGCGACGAGAAGGACATCCACCCCAAGCAGAAAGCCCCCGTCGGCACGCGGCTCGCTCTAGCCGCCCGCGCGCTGGCCTACGGCGAAGACATCGAACACTCAGGCCCGGTGTACCGCGAAATGGAGATCGACGGTTCGCGGGCCATCCTGCACTTCGATCACCTCGGCGGCGGGCTGACGACCAAGGGCTCCGACGGGCCGCAAGGCTTCACCATTTGTGGCGCAGACCAGAAGTTCGTCCACGCCGACGCCAAGATCGAAGGCGACACGCTGGTGGTCAGTAGCGACCAGGTTGCCGAGCCGGTTGCCGTCCGCTTCGGCTGGGCCGACTACCCCGTCGTCGATCTGTGGAACGAAGCCGGCCTGCCCGCCAGCCCCTTCCGCACTGACGACTTCCCGCTGACCACGATGCCGAAGTAGATACAACAGCTCTCGTGCTGCGATCGGACAACGCACCGGGTGCCACTGCTGGCTTGCCCAGCAGTGCTGCATCCAGGTCGGTGCGTTGCCGTTCAAGATGCTCGGCAGATTGGCAACGGACAGCGTCGTCGGCCCGTCACACTGCAAACCATGCAACCGACCCTTCGCACAGCGCGGCTCACGTTGACGGCCTGCTCTGCGAAGGACGTCGAGCAATTGCGCGCACTCTGGAACGAGCCGCAGGTCCGCGAGTTCATCTTCGACGACGAGCCCGTCTCACTCCAGCGAACGCAAGAGCTCGTCAAGGGGATGCTCGATCTCGCCCCGCGCGGCCTCGGCCTGTGGCTGATGCGCGAGACGAACGGCGAAACTCTGGCCGGCTGCGTCGCCCTGTTGCAACCCGACTCGCTCGCTGCGATCGAGCCCCAACTCCCCGCCGGCAGCGAGCTCATGATCGCCCTGCACCCAAACTCCTGGAACCGCGGCATGGCAACCGAAGCCTGCCGCGAGCTGATCGGCTACGCGTTCGATGACTTGCGGCTCGAACGACTCATCGCCGGCGTCGACACACCCAACATCGCCTCCGCCAAACTCATCACCGCCCTCGGCTTCCAACCCTTCAGCCACCGCCAAGGCCCCAAGTACCCCCTGCAGATTTACACGCTGGACAACACCAAGTAGGGCACTGCGCGCCATGGCGGCTCGAGTTTCGCGATAGCAATCTTTACCCCTCACCCACCATTTGCAGCCGCGAGCGCGGAACGATTTCGTCCCATTGCTCGTCCCAGCCGGTGTAGTGGACTTTGACGGTGCCGTCGGCCAGCGTGTCGATGACGGTGGCCGACCACCAGTTGCCGCCCCACTCGACCAGCACCGACTGATCGACCGCCAGCGGTGTGTCGGCATCAATGGTTTGGCCGCTGGGGCTCACGGGTCCCGGACCAGCCGGCAGTCCCACGGCGGCTTTCGAGACGCTCATACGCTGGGCCTTCTCTTTTGCCTCTGGGTCGAGTTGCAGGCGATCGACAGGCACGATCTCGTCCCACTCGGGCGGCCAACCCAGATAGTGCACTTTCACGTTGCGATCGGGCAGTACGGCCACAACTTCGGCCGCCCACCAGAAGCTCTCCTTCCGCACCTGCAAGATCTGCCCCGCTTCGAGCACCTCCACGTCCTCGACCGGTTGCCGCGTAGACGGAATGCCCCCCGGAAAGCGGCCGATCTCCTCCACTTCCCGCAGGAATTTCTGTCGCGCCTCGAACTCTTCGTACAGCGGCGCGAGCGCGGTGAGCGCCCGTTCTAACTCAGCCACGCGCTCTTCAAGCTGCGCGACTTGCTCACGCAGTTGGACGGCTTCACTGCCGGCTTCGCCGCCTGCCGGCGGTTGGGCCGAGGCATGGCCCGCGATCAAAGCCGCACCGACAACTCCGGCTGTCAGAACCCTGCACCTGGCGAGCATCGCTCTCCTCCCGATCGTTTATGCGGCGGCCGCACGTTATGGCCGGCTGTCTTGGCACCCACTACTCAAAGAGGCTCGAAACGCGTCGCCCTATAACGCGTTCGCCGCCGGCTTTTGGAGATTTCGTGGTTGCCCCCAGAAAAGCGTCCGCCCAACGCCTGACTAGAAACCGAAGAAATCGATTTCGTTTTCTGACACCCTGCGGTTAAAACCGAATGCGTTGGATGTTGCTAGTGCGACACGTGAGCGGGTGGCTGACGCGAGCCATCGGCTTCGGGTGTGCTAGCGGCTGGCGGCCGCGGTGGTTCGCCGTGGTCGCCGACCGGAACGTCAAAGCGGCCTGCAGGAAAGTCCTGTTGATGCTGGGTGGACGATGATCGACGCATGCCTAGTTCACCGCACCCCGCGTGCTCAGCACCGGCAAC
>CALKYM010000053.1 GCA_938003525.1 uncultured Planctomycetales bacterium
TCGGTGTAAATCTTCTGCACGGACAGCCACTCATTGAAGGATTGCCGCATTGTGCGCCACTGCGAACTCTGCAGGATCTGCTGCCGCGCCGCCTGTTCCTCCGCTGTAAAGGTGGGCTCTGATGACCTCGCCGGCGGCGGGTTTTGGGACCAAGCTCTCTGGGGTATCAGGGTGAGAGCCAAGAGCACCAGAACCAATCGCAAGCGATCGATCGTCATTTTGCCGTCCTTCGATTAATGCGCGACTGCTGCAGCGAGTCTCGGTTCGTGGTGGTTCAGCGGCGGATAAACTCGATGACCAACTCATCGACTTCGTGATCACCGATAGCGATGTGACTGGTTCTGAGCACGCGACGATTCGGGCCTTCAGGAATCCAGAAGCTGACGGAAGTCGACTGCTCTCCATCGGCCAAAACGCCCACGTTCTTGACGATCCAGGCGTCGCCTTCCTGTCGCCAGACGCCCTCGATGATGGCGCCATCGGAGTCGAACAGCCAGGAGCGAATCCTTCGCGCCTGCGCGTCCCAGCCAATGTACTGTGTGCCGCTGAGCGATTGCTGATCGTATTGGATGCTGAAGCGCTGCACGATGAACTTGCCCTGTTCGCTCCATTGGGTCGAGCAGGTCGCGGTCATCGTTTCGTTTTCGCCGATCCAGTCGCCGATCATCCAGGCCAGGTCGTCAAGCGGTGACGCAGAGCTTGCCGTGTCAGAGGGCACCCATTCGCGCAAGCTGTCGAGCAACCACCTCCCGTCGCGCTTGACCCAGATCGCCGTGTAGTGGCCGGCGACCGACTCGGCGCCATCGGCCGACTTCCAGCGCGATGTCCCCTGCTCCATCGCCACGTCGTCGGTAATGAAGCGAATCGACGCGTCGAAGTCGACCATCGCCTGGTCAGTACCCGCCGGTGTGGGCTCGCCGCGAAACTCCTGGCGGATCAGTTCTTGGGCATTGAATACCTCGCCGCTGGCATCGATGTAGATGCCTTCCTCGGTCCACAGTCCAAGGAGCCCCTCGCCGTCTCCAGTGGCTACAGCTTCTATGTAGGCCTGGCCGGCCGCGCGAATCGCTGCTTCTTCCTCTGCTGCGGCTTCCGGTACCTCAGCGGCTTGCGCGGCTGCCACGAACAGGAAAACAAGGGCAGTCGCCGCCACCATCTGATGCCCAATATAGCGCCTCGAACGGTTCCGCATGACGAGGGTCACTCCGTGAAAATCTTGTCGCGATGCCTGAATGCAACACCCTTATTGTAGCTTGGCCTCCCTGGGCTGTCGGGAATCCCCGGACGGCGGCTATTCGTTTGCGAGTCGCCAGCGCAGTCCGCAGCGGGTGGCCACAACGCCGCTGAGGGTCGCAATCTGGGACGCAAAAATGCAGCAAACCGCCTCGCGATGCCAGAGTGGGCGCTGTCTGTGAGTGTCGGTGGGGCAGCCGAATGTTCTCAGAACTGCGGTGGCCCGAACCCCACGATTTCGGTACAAGTCGCAGCCCCAAAGTCGCCACCGCCTTTAAGGAACCCGCCCATGCACCGCCACTCGCTGATGGTCGTCCTAACCGGAAAGCTGCTGGCAGTAACTGGTCTAGCGATGACTGGCAATGCCGCCGAGGAAGCAGAGCCCGCCCCGGTCGGTCAACGTGCCGATCAGCAGATCGCGATCAGCGTGCAACTGGTCGAAGTCAACCGCACCAAACTGCAGATGTTGGGAGTTGATCTGCTGACGCCAGAAGATGAAGGCGACGAAGACGCTTCATTCAGACTAAGTCGACTGGACAAGGAAGCTGAGCAGAAGCTGGCCAAGCTGCTCAATCTCTTGAGCGATCAGAAACTGGTCAGGACTTTGGCCGCCCCGACCGTGACCACGATGCCGGGGCGCCAGGCCTCTTTCGAAGTTGGCGAGAACACTGAAGCCCAATGGCGTGGCCAGCGTTTGCCCTACTTCATCGGCACGAAGCTCGATGTTCTGCCGCAGGTGCTGGAAGGCGGACGCATCCAAGTCGAACTCGACCTGCGATTCAGCGAACCGGCGCCGGCATCTCGCCAGACAGACGACGCCAGACCGCGCTATCATGTGGTGTCGATCGAAAAAACTCTCGAAACGGCGTCTGGGCAGATGTGCGTCTCGAACGGCCACTTGCGGTGCCAAAGGCAAGGGGTGCGATACTCGGTCTTACTCCTGGTCAAGTCAGAGCTCGTTGCGGCGCCGCCACCCGGCGGGCCCGAGCGCGTCGCCGAATCGCTCGACACGAAGCGCGAGTAGCTGTTTGTTAAACGCAATGGCGCCGGCGAGCCCAGGGGAAGAGACCGGGCATTGCTCTGGGAGATCACGCGCTCTGACTGTTGTCACCCGGAACTACTTCTTCTTCCGCGCAGCAACCTCCCTGGCCGGGCGCTTGTGCCGCGCGGTCGTGCCTTCGAGCGCCGACTCGTAGAAGGCGATGAACTTCTTGACCGGCACGCGCTTGATCGCCTGGCCGATCAGCTTCAAGGGCAGGTCTTCGAGCTTCTTGAACCGCACGCACGACTTGCCCATGTCAAGCTTCTTGCCAGTCTTGGCCCACGCAGTGCGGAACCAAGCCTGGTGCTCGGGATCGCCGTACACGCACGTCATGTACACCGACATGTAGTTCTTCTGCGAAGCCAGCGCCGCGTAGGGGAGCGGCTGTTTCGGATCGCAATGGTACCCGGGCGGGTAAATGCTGTGCGGCACGTAGTAGCCGATCATGCCGTACTGCATCCCCTCTTCGTAGCCGACCGGCAAGGCGTCGAGAATCACACGCCGCACCGCCTGAATGGCCTCTCGGCGATCGTCGGGCAATTCGGCGAGATACTGCTTGACAGTTGTGGCTTTGCTTTGCATGGGACGAAACCGCGGGAGTAGGGACTGTTCGCGCAGGTGCTACGCCTAATCGTCGCCCTCCTGTTTCGGCATACCGTAGTCCTTCCAGACTTGGATATTACCGCTCTTGACGAGGAAGAAGCCGGCCACGCTGAAGTGCATGGCGGGCTTGTCGTCCTTGCGGTAGAAGTGATCGATGCGCTCGTTGATCACGAGGTTGCCGATCGCATGCGACCGTAGTATCTCCCACTCGGCGCGCTCGACGTCCGCCAGGAACGGCTGCAGCCGCTGCTCGAACGCTTCGCGGCCCTCGATCAGAGGCATGCCTTCGAAAATCTGGTAGACGACGTCTTCGGCCAGATAGCCCGAGAGCGTCGGCAAATCGAGCGTGGCCCACGCCGCACAAAAGTCGTTGACGAGTTTCTCGTTGCCCGCTTCGATCGGATTGGGTTCCGCATCATCGGCGAGAGCGCCCGAGGTGAGTGTCGCCAGCGCACCGACACCTCCCAGTGCAAGTAGTTCACGGCGCGACGTTCGGTTAATGGTCATCAATTGGTTTCTCTCTTCAAATGGGCCAGCTCAGGGCAGCAGAACAACGGCAGATCAAACGGGCTGCGAACTTAAGAATCGTAACCCGCCCGCACAACCTTGTGAATCTCCAACGCGCGCGATGGCACACGCCTCTACGCGACGGTGGCCGCGCCTACGGCCGACGTCGTGAAAGGGCGGGGCAACCGTCATAGGTCGTGGCCGTCGATGCGCGAAGATGTCCCCTTTCAGCGCAGAAGAATGGCCTGCTCGAACGTGGTTTCGATGGCCGCCACGACCCGATCGACCGTGCCCCATCTCTTCCGCCGGTTGGAGAGGGCTGGTGTCCTGGCGGCTGATGTGTTGCCGATGGCGGTCGCGTCGAACGGGCGGTCGTGGGTTAAGTGCGGGGAAAACCGCGCGGGCGAGCGGCTCTGCGCATTCGCGTGACGCCGCGGCGTGCGTCGCGTTGTCAACGGGCAGCGGACGCGCTACAAAGCACTATCCTACTGTATGTAGCTGCCCGGTGAGATGATCCGCAGCTCGCATACCACCGAATCAGACCGGCTAACTTTCGGAGTCCGCCATGGCCACCACCGAAGTTCCTCCTGGCGAACCGGCTGCATCGACGGGCGGTCGACGCGCGCTGTTTCCGATCATTGTGGCGGCGGTGGCCGCTGTTCTGATCGCCGTGTTGTGGTTCTTGCCCGAGAACCTCGCCATGCGGGGCCTGCCGATGACGGCCACGGTGCTGTTGATCGTGCCCTTGAGTTTGATCGCGATCGGAGTTTGGTTTTTCTGGCTGGCCGGTTTCAGCGGGCGAACGCGCATCGGTGGCGGAGTGATTGCCGTGCTGCTAATCGCCGGCTTCTTCGGCTCGCTGCGCGGTGTGGAGTTCAGCGGCGAGATGGTGCCGACGTTTCTGTTTCGCTGGGATCCCGATCGCAGGACGCTCCTTGAACAACACCGCGCGGCGATGGCGGCCGACCTGACGCCGCTTACTGAAGATGACCTGACCATCGGGTCGCTCGACATGGCGGAGTATCGCGGCGCCGCGCGCGACGGTGTCGTAGGTGGACCGCCGCTGTCGCGCGAGTGGTCGGCGCAGCCACCTGAGAGGCTGTGGCGACAACCGGTCGGCGGAGGCTACGCGGCGTTTGTCGTCGTCGGTCCGGTGGCGATCACGATCGAACAGCGTCGGGACCAGGAGGCCATCGTCGCTTACGACACAGAGACTGGCTACGAACGCTGGATTTACGAGTATCCCGCTTTCTTCCAGGAACCGGCGGGCGGCGATGGTCCGCGCGCGACGCCAACAGTCTCTGACGGCAGGGTCTATTCCCTCGGTGCGACGGGCGAGCTGGTGTGCCTCGACGCGTTCGACGGTCGCCTGATCTGGGATATCAATGTCCTCAAGGCGAACGGCGTCGAGAATCTTGTGTGGGGCATGAGCGGTGCGCCGCTGGTGCACGACGGTCTGTGCATCGTCAATCCCGGTGCGCAGGAAGACGTGCCGGACTCGCGCGCCGTGTGGGCGTTGGATGCTGCCAGCGGCGAAGTGCGTTGGAAATCGGGACGCGGCAAGGCGGCCTATGCCTCACCGATGATTGCCACGATGGCTGGCCAAGAACAGATCTTGATCTTCGATGCGGTCGGGCTGGCCGGTTTCGATCTCGCAGGCGGCAAGCAACTGTGGTCGCATCGCTGGTGGAGCATGAACGACATCAACGCCGCTCAGCCGCTGGTTCTGCCCGGCGACCGCGTGTTCATCTCCTCGGATTCCGGCGGTGCGGTCTTGCAAATCGCCCACGACAGTGCGGCAGCCGACGCCGAGGACGACGCATCAGGCGAGGGACAAAGTTGGCAGGTCGACGAAGTGTGGTCGAACAACCGCATGAGTTGCGCATACGCGAATCCGGTCTACCGCGACGGCTACATCTACGGCCTGAATCGCGGCATCCTGGCCTGCGTCGACGCCGAGACCGGCAAGCAAATCTGGAAGAGCGGCCGCTACGGCCACGGACAACTCCTGCTGTCCGATGAGCTGCTGGTCGTGCTCTCCGAGCAAGGCGAACTGGTGCTCGTCAAAGCCACACCCGAATACAGCGGCGAACTGGCCAAGCTCCAAGCGGTAGAAGGCAAGACTTGGAACAACCCGACGCTGGCGGACGGAATTCTCTACGCCCGCAACCACATCGAAATGGCCGCATACGATCTGCGGTGAGGGCCATTGGACAGCGCGGCGTCCGACCGTGCCAACTCTGAACCGCGGCGTATGTAGCATGGATCTGTCGGTATCGCGGAGGGCCCGTTTCAACCTGCGTCGCCGTGCTCAGCAATTCTGCTGAATTGCGGCGTATCGCCGCCTCCCGGTGGCCCGCCCGGCAGCGCTACCCCCACTACGACTCCTCTCTATCCGGTGTACCATATTAGGCTTGGCCCCTTGGGTGCCGCTGTTGCCGATTGCCCGCCAGAGAGAGACTGTCGTTGGATTCGCTGCCTCCATCGACGAAAGCGACGACCTCCGACCCGAGCAGCCCCGTGCGCCGGCGGGCGTTGGTGGCGTGTGCCATCGCAGTCGTCATCGCCCCGTTTGCCGTCTACGGTGCTTTGCGGGCGATGGCGGACATGCACAACGACGTCTTGCAGTGGACGGCCGCCGAACTCGAGTCCAAACAGCGGTTCGAGTGGTTCGCCGAACACTTCGAGGGCCAGGAGCTGATCTTCGTCTCCTGGCCCGGCTGTGTGCTCGATGATCCACGGCTCGACACCTTCGCCGACCAGTTGCGGGAGCTGGCCCGAGAGAGCCCGTCGGGCGACCGGCCGGCCGTGGTCGAAAGCGTCACGACCAGCGCGGACGTGTGGCGCGAGCTGACCGGGCCGCCGGCCAGCTACTCGCAGCAGGACGTCGTCCGACGTCTGCGCGGGACGTTGTTGGGTCCCGATGGGCAAAGCAGTTGTGCGCTCGTCGTGCTCGCCAAGGGTGAAGGTGCCCGAGGCCCCGAAGCACTGGCGCTGGTGCGCGCGGCCGCAGAACAAGTTGCGGACCTCACAGCCGATGATCTGAAGCTGGCCGGCTATCCCGTGCAGATGGCGGCGGTCGACGACGCCAGCCGCACGACGCTCTTCACGCTCGCCGTGCCCGCGGGAGTGCTGGTGCTGCTGGCCGCGTGGCTCTTCTTGCGCAACGTCACGTTGACGCTCGCCATCGGCGTGTTGGCCGGGCTTTCGCAAGCCGTGGCGGTGGCGCTGGTGTTCTACCTGGGCGAGCCGATGAGCGGCATGTTGGCCATCATGCCTGTGCTGGTGTTTGTGATTTTTGTCTCCGGCGCGGTGCACCTCATCAACTACTACACCGACGCCGCGCGGCACGTCGCGCCACTGGAAGCTCCCAACGAAGCGTTGCGCGTGGGCGGATTTCCGTGTTTTCTCGCCATCGGCACGAGTGCGTTGGGCGTGGCATCGCTGGCGGTGAGCCGCATTCAACCGGTGCGGGCGTTTGGGTATCTCACGAGCATCGGGCTGCTGGTTACCGTGGCGGTGCTGTTGACGCTGTTGCCCGGCGTGTTGCTGCTCAAATCGCGGCGCGCGGTGGCGCTGGGCCGCTCGCTCGAACGAGAGCCGAGCCTTGCCGTGCAGGCGCTGTGGACGAAGCTCTCGCAGTGGGTGGTCCGCTGGCGGCTGCCGCTGCAGCTTGTGAGCCTGGCATTGGCCGTCGTGTGCGCCATCGGGCTGCGGCACGTTCAGACCTCGATGCAGATCGGCGATTTCTTCACCGACAACAGTCGCATCATTCGCGACTACAAGGCTTTGGAAACGCGCCTCGGACCACTGTTCCCCTCCGAAGTCCTGCTCCGCTTCGACGCCGACACCACGCTCGACATGCACGACCGTCTGCGGCTGGTGGCGGCGGTCGAAGACGCGCTCCGCGCCGAACTCCCCCAAGCGGCAACCGTATCGGCCGTCACGTTCACCGAACGGCCGATCACCGGCCGCGGACTGCGCAGCTCGGCGCGGCGTGGCATCGTGGCCCGCAAGCTCGAGCAGCATCGCGATGAGTTGATCGACAAGAAGTACCTGGCCGTGATTGAGGGCTACGAGTATTGGCGCGTGACGGTCCGACAGTCCGCGCTCGACGATCGCACGCTGCACGACAAACTGGCCCAATTGCGAGTGACCGTTCGCGGCGCGCTCGATGCGCACGTCGAAGACGGTTCCGATCAAGTCACGGTGATCCACACCGGCCTGCTGCCGCTGGTGGCCGACGCGCAACTGGAGCTGTTGCGCGGCCTGGTACTCAGCTTCGCCACATCCGTCGTGCTCATCAGCGGCGCGCTGGTCGTCGGCCTGCGGAGTCTTCGCCTCGGAGTCCTCTCGACGCTGCCCAACTTCTTCCCCATCGTGATCGTCTTCGGCGGGCTCGGTTGGATCGGCGAGCGGATTGACGTCGGCACGATGATGACCGCCAGCATCGGACTGGGCATCGCCGTGGACAACACCGTCCACTTTTTGGCCTGGTTCCGCCGCGCGGTCTCCCAAGGGCGATCGAACGTGCAGGCAGTGCGGACCGCCTACCTTCGCTGCGGCAACGCCATCGTCCGCACGACGGTGATCTGCGGCACCGGGCTCATCCTCTTCGGGCTGAGCAGCTTCGGCCCGGCACGGCAGTTCGGCCTGGCCACCTGCTGGCTGCTGGCCGCCGCACTCGCCGGCGACCTGCTGCTGCTCCCAGCACTACTCGTCGGCCCGCTCGGCAAGCTCGTCGTCTCCAAACGCACCAAACCTACCCCCGCCTGGACGCAAGTTGCGGAAGGTACCAACGAGCCGCTGGTCGACGCGCATCGGTAGGGCGGAGAAGGTGAAACAGGCGGACGCCACATCCACCTAGATGGCCGCGTAGCGCAGCGCTGGATTGTCTTCGCGTTCGACTTCGTCGAGGTTGGTGACGGCCAGTTGGCCGCGCTGGTAGAGATACTCGACGTGGGCGCCGACTTCTTCCAGAGCCAGCAGGATGTTGAAGCCTTTCACCTGAGAGTACATCTGCTTCGAAATGTCACTGATCGTCGGCGGCTCGTCGGCCGCGCGGACCTGGTCGAGCACCTTTTCCAGCTTGCGATTGTGGCTGGCGTGAATCTCGTCGATCCGCTTGTAGACGTCCTGAATCGGATCTTCGTGGCCACCCAATGCCAGATCGAATCCGCCCATCGACCGCACGCGGGCCAGCGCGTCGAGATAGTGGCCCAAGCCCGTGTACGCCGTGATGCTTTCCGGTGCCTGGTGCGGTGTGGTGCGTGACAAGATGTGATCGGCACTGAGCAGCACGTCGCCGATCATGACGCAGACCTGGCCAGGGCAATGTCCGGGGGCATGGATGAAGCGCAGTCCGTCAAACTCATCGCCGTCGGCCAGCGTGCGGTCGACGGTCACGCTGCGGACGTGCTTTTTGGAAAAACCGTACATTTCCATCAGCGTCTGCTGGAAATCGGGCCGTACGCCCGCCCATTGCAGATAGACCCGCAGCGCCTTGGTGGCTACGATCACGCGCTCTTCGTAGGCCGTGAGCACGCGACGATCGAGCTCGTGAATGTATACCTCCGCATCGATGCGGTCGACCAGCGTTGACAATCCGCCGAAGTGGTCGATGTGGCCGTGCGTGAGAATCACCCGGCGGATGTCTTCTAGCGCGACCGCCTCATCGAACTGCTCGCGGAGGCTGGCGATGCCATCGAACAAGTGATCGTTCGACTGGCCATAACCGCTGCCCGTATCGACCAGCGTGGGCGGGCCCGCTTCGAGCAGCAGGTAGACATAGGCAATGAAGCCCGGAAACGCCTCGCACGGAATGCGGTAAATCCGCACGCCCGTATTGCTCACGAAACGCTCAATGGGGGGAAGCGACGACATGCGTGATGGTCGGACGAGAATCTGCGTGAGAGGTCAAGGACACGCCTTGGCGGCGAGCCGCTTGAGTTCTAGCAGCCGCGCTCAGCGGCCACAACCGGGGAGGGTGCGCATGCTAAAGCCCATCGATGAATCATTTCCGAAACCGGCGAATGCCTGCGCGTGCCGCCGCGTTCACTTGAGGCTGAACAGGCTGTCGTCCGGATCGACGTTGATCTCGATGTTGGTGTACTTGGAGTCCCGCACTAGCACGTCGCCCTCGAATTCTCGGCGGCGGACGAAGATGTGTGCCTGTTTGTCGATCCAGTACTCGCGCCGTGTAACTTCCGACATCTCGGGATGGGCGTTGGTGGCGATGACGTAACAGGGCGAACCTTCGTACACTTCGTCGTCCAGCCGCACCAGCTCCCAGCCGGCTGCCATCTCGTCGCGGGCTTCTTGAATCTCGTTACCCCAGGACGAATCGAAGAAGCGTTGTCCGCGCAGATTGCGAATGCGCTCGTCGTCGGGTTCGAGCGTCAGGATGATTGCCGACAGCAGACCACCCCTCCGGCCGTGGATCACACCTTCGGCATTGTAGGTCGCCGTCGAACCTTCTTGGTCTCCTTCGATCTCCGTGCTGCGATACAGGCTCGGGCGTTTGAAGACGTAGTCCAGCACGCGATGCTGCGTCTCGTCGCCTCGTCGCGTGAAGACGTCGGCGGTGAGATGATAGTCCTGAATCTCCTCCCAACGTGACGCCGCCAGCTCGAAGATCTCCTCGGCAGTCAGCTCGGGCGGTGCTTCCGTCTCGTCTGAACTGCTCGCAGTATCGTCTGCCTCGCCGGCTTCGCCCGCATCTGGTTCAACGATCAAGTCGTTTGGATCGACGGCGCGGTTGCGTAACGCCTCGAGTTCGCGCTGCTGCGCCGCGCTGTTGGACATGAGGAATGCGGTCGCGCCACCGACAACGAGCAGCACGAGCACAATGACAAGGAGTACGGAACGTTTCATAACTTGTCGATCCTGGTCAGCCGAGTCGAGGGCCCCCACAGCGTGCACGTTGCGTTCGGCGGAAAGCCGATCGCGCAGCAACAATCCGCCAACTCTCGCGTCAAATGACGCGGGAGTCAAATCTCGGCGCGGAGATGCAGCGGGTGAAGACCGGCAGAATACCTAGCCGGCCGAGTCACCGGATCCGGGTCTGCCGCGGCATCGGCATGCAGAATGATCCGCACATCGGCACGGACAGGCCAGCCGCTTTTGAGCCGCCGCGAGCGGAATGTCACGACGTCATCAGCGACTTAGCGTCGGGCCTAACCATCCGGCTAGCTGAACAGCTCGCTGACCGGTTCGCCGTCTTCGACGATGCGAATCGGGCGGCCGATGGGGCTCATGTTCTCGATCGAAGAGTCGATATCGAGACTCGTACAAAAAGTCTGGAACAGGTCGTGCACCGTGACCGGCCGCTCGGCAACATCGGCCCCCGATTCGTCCGTCGCGCCGACAACCTGACCGCCGCGAATGCCGCAGCCTCCGAGCACGACGTTGAACGCGCGCGGATAGTGGTCGCGACCGCCGCGGGGATTGATCCGCGGCGTGCGGCCGAACTCGCCCATCCAGACGACGAGCGTCGAATCGAGCATGCCGCGACGCTCGAGATCGCGAATCAATGCCGCGTAAGGCTGATCCACCTGTCCGGCGAGCTCCTTTGTCCGCGGGAAGTTGTCGGCGTGCGTGTCCCAACCTGTCGAGCCCACCTCGACGAACGTCACGCCCGACTCCACCAACCTCCGCGCCAAGAGGCAACCCGCGGCGAACTCGCCCTCGCCATACTGCTGGCGGACGTTTTCCGGTTCGCGCGATAGATCGAAGGCCTGCATATCGCGGCTGGTGATCATCTTGGCAGTCTGTTGATAGAGCTTCTGATGGTCGGCCACTTGTTGGCGAATGCGCTCATCATCGGCCTGCTCTTCCAGGCGATCGAGCAATCCGAGCCGCCGGCGAAAGCGGGCGTCGTCGGTCGTTAGTGCCGTGTTGGCGGGAGGCTCGGTCGCGCGATCCAGCACAAACGGGTCGTACTCGGCACCCAAGAGTCCGCCACCGCCGGCATTGGGAATGCGTCGCCCGATGCGTACGAAGGCCGGCAATTCGCATGCCGCGTCGCCGATCTCGTTGGCGGCGATCGCGCCGAACGTCGGGTGTTTCACGCTGGCCGTTGGCGCATAGCCTGTGTGCAGCAGGAAGCTGGCCCGTTGATGATTGCCTTCTTTGCTGTTCATCGAGCGAATGATGGCCAGCCGGTCCATCACCTGGGCAACCTCGGGAAAGCGGTCGGCGATCTGTATGCCGGGGACATTCGTATCGATTGCCTCGGTCTCGCCACCGTTCTCGTGCCCCGGCTTGGGACTGAACGTTTCGAATGGGCTGGGCCCGCCTTGCATCCACAACAAGATGCAGGCCTTGCCGCGCTGCCGCAGTCGAGCGGACTCCAGCGCCATCACGTCGCTCCAGCTCAACGCGCCGGCAGCCATCGCCGCGGTCGACACGCCTCGCAAAAAGTCGCGGCGCCGCCAAACACCGTGCCGGCCCATCGAAACCCGCGTGCGACGATAGAACGTGCTCGACATCGTGATCGTCCTCGACTGTTGGAATCTAGCCGTGGCCTGGGCAGCGACTATTTGCGGTAGAGAAACTCGGTGGAGTTCACCAAAGCCCAGAGAATGTCTTCCAGGGCTTCCACACGATTGTCGTTGTCGCGAATGTATTTCAGACAGGTTCGCAGCTCGCCGTGGTTCGGTTCCCGGGCCAGGCAGCGGAGATAGAGCTCAACCACAACGTCCTGGTTGTCATCCA
This sequence comes from uncultured Planctomycetales bacterium, assembly GCA_938003525.1. GTDB lineage: Bacteria > Planctomycetota > Planctomycetia > Pirellulales > JAEUIK01 > CALKYM01. Next base: position 12,101 of record CALKYM010000053.1, read on the forward strand.
TCTCGGAGATGAGCCGCCCGAGCATGGTCCGCGAGCCGCGGGCCTCCATGGCCAGGCTGAGTTGCGGGGAGTTCATCAACAGCAACGCTTGATCGATCGCACCGGCGATTTCGTCACGCGGCTCGCTCGGGTCGTAACCGAACACGGCCGCCAATGCTCCCCGCGGGCTGCGTGGACGTCCACGTTGCGGGCGCTGGGGCTCCTGTGAATCCGGGATCTCCAAGGCTGCGGTCAGCGAGTTGAAGAGCTGATCGGCACGCAAACGCTGCGGGCAGTTGGCCGCAAACGGGGTCTCGTCGTAATGGCGACGCGGCTGGCTCTGCCGCTGATAGGCATCAGTGAGCATGATTGTCGTGAACAACCATTTCAGGTCGTGGTTGTGGGCCACGAACTGCTCGGCCAGCAGTTCCATCGTCGCGGGCGCACTGCACTCACGATCGGGCCCGAGATCATCGATGGGCTCGTAGAAGCCTTCCCCGACCAGCTCGGCCCAGATGCGGTTGATCACTGCTTTGGCGAACCAGGGATTGGTGGGCGACGTCATCCAGTCAGCCAATTGCTCGCGGCGGTCTCTGTCGCTGATCCCCGTAGACATTTCTTCGCCGGTGACGAAGAACACGGGTTCCATCAGCGTGCCCCGGGCCGCCGGATCGTCGAGGTCAGGCATGAAGTGTTCAGGGCCCTGACGATCGTCTATCGGCTGCCTTCCGCGCCGGCGCACACGCTCGCGCGAGATCAACTCAAAGCCGCGGCGGCCACCATTGTCGTTGACGATGCGGCGAATGGCGATCCGCGGGAAGAAGGCAGCCAACTCGTGGAACTGATCGCGCTTCCAACGATCCGTAGGATGGTCGTGGCACTGCGCGCATTGGATCTGGACGCCCATGAGCACGCGTGAGACCTCGGCCGCCGTTTCAGGGATTTCGCCCCATTGGGCGGCGATCAGTCCCGCTGCGCCGTTTTCCAGCAAGTTGCCCTGCGCCGTGATCATTTCGCGGGCGATCTCATCCCAGGGGGTGTTCTTGTTGAACTCCTCGGTGAGGAAAACGACCATCGCCGACGACGTCAAAAGCGCGCGCTCGTCGCTGCGGCGATACATCACGACGTCGCGCCAGTAGCGGGCCCAGTTCTGACCGTACTGTTCGTCGGTCAAAAGGCGCCCGATTAAAGCGGCGCGCTTGTCGCTCGACGGATCGAAAGCGAACTCGGTGATCGCTTCCGGCGATGGCAAATCGCCTACGACGTCGAGCCAAGCGCGACGCAAGAACGTCTCGTCGTCGCAGCGGGGAGCGGTCGCGTCCGCGTCGCCCAATAGCTCCGCGCGGAGCGAGGAATCGATTCGCGCCGCAGCTTCTGCGGGATAAAGCGGAGCGACGTCCGCAATCGGATCGGGGCGTTCCGAGGTCGCTTCCGCTGCTCGCGTACACTTTGCACCGATGACTAAAGCGAGCAGTGTGCACGTCGTGGTCCAGGCGATATGAGTTGGGTGCCCATGGAGCGTTCTCGTCATGACTCGCTTCCTCGCCGCTTGAAGGGCAGCCGAAGTTGTGGTTCGACTACGGGTTCCCGGCGCTTGCCGATCAGAGGCACGCTCGTGCTGGCATGTCGGCCGACGGATCATCGCATATAACCCCAGTCGCACCCAGCGGGTTTCGTGCGGGAGTCGAAAATGCGAAACCGCCGAGCAAGATCGGCAAAACCCGTACAAATCGATCTTCGCGCGGGCCCCAGTCATCGTAGCTCGCTCGCTACGCAATCGTTGCATCCGGGCAACGCGGTGCACGGATGCAGCAGCCCGACTCCTGCGTCCCAACAATCCCCTAAAGCCTTTCATTGAATAAGCTTGCGGCACCTCTTGCCGCCGCCATCCGGTGTCCCTCTAGCGCCGGGCGCAGCCCTTGCAACCATTGGGGAGCATGAACTCGCCGGCCGGCGCCACACGGCAGGCAGTTCAACCGCCCCCCAAAGAGTGCCTGTTACCCGCCACCGCGCAGAGGCCACCATGAGCCACGTTGTCGAGATCAATTCGGCGGAAGACCTGGAAGGCCTGCGGCTCTTGTGGCGTCAACTTCTCGGCGACACGCGCGAAGCCTCGTTCTTTCAGTCGCTCGATTGGCTACAGGTCTACTGGAAACACTTCGGCAGCGACCAGCAGCTACGCGTGCTGGTGGTCCACGCTGCCGACAAGCCGGTTGGCATCCTGCCGCTGGTCGTGCGGCCCGAAGCGACACGGCTGGGAACGCTCAATGTCTTGAGCTATCCTCTGGCCGACTGGGGCAGCTTCTATGGTCCCATCGGTCCCAATCCAACCGCGACACTGCTCACAGGCTTGCGACACATCAGCCAGACGGCGCGCGACTGGGATGTTGTTGATCTGCGGTGGGTCAACCAACAGCGATGTGATTTCCGCCGGACCGAACAAGCGCTGCGGTTCACCGGTCTCGAAGCACCCAAGCAGCTTTGGCGGACGGCGGCGCTGGTCGATTTCGAGGGAACCTGGAGCGAGTATACGGCGGCCAAGAGCGCCAAATGGCGGAAGAACCTCAAAGACAAGGAACGCAAACTCGCCCGCCTGGGCAATGTCCAACACGAGCGCTACCGCCCGGCGGGAACAGCCTGCGGCGACGGCGACCCGCGGTGGGATCTCTACGAAGCCTGCGAACGCATCGCCGCCAGCAGCTGGCAGGGCTCGAGCACGACGGGCACAACGCTGACCCACGACACGATTCGACCCTTCCTCCGCGAGATGCACAGCCGTGCAGCGGCGGCTGGCGCCATCGACGTGAATCTGCTCAAGATCGACGGGGAGCCGGTCGCCTACTCGTACCACTATCATCAGGCCGGCTACGTGAGCGGCCTGCGGATGGGCTACGAGCCCGGCGTAGGACGAGAAGGCGCAGGCAGCGTGCTGATGGCGCGGATGCTCCGCGACAGTTTCGAACGCGGCGATCGGACGTTCGACCTGGGCACCGACTATGTCGAGTGCAAGCGGCCCTGGTATACGTCGCTGGCCGGCAGTTACCGCTACTGCCACTATGCGGCCACCGGACGGGCACAGGCCCTGCGATTGAAACGCTATCTGACCGGTCTCTGGCGCCGCGCCGCGTAGCGCGTGCCGAGAAGCCGGGGGCACAGGAGCACGAGCTCCCCGCTGTCGCCCGCTACGACGATCAGTCGTCGATGTAGGCGTAGTCGCGACGGCGATTGACGCGGCGGCGGCGACGGTACGCGCGCCCCTCCTCACCCTCGGTGAAGAAATGGCCGGCCAGCAGCTTATAGAAGAAGAGCAGGATGAAGGCTCCCGCCGTGGCCACGATGAATCCCAGCGGGCTGACGGGCGTGATGCGATGGCCTTCCCAGAGGAACATCAACAATCCTGAACCGACGACGCTGCCCGCGACGCCCATCATCAGCGTGGCGACGGCTCCGCCAGGATCGCGCCCGGGCATAATGGCCTTGGCGACCAGACCGACAAGCGTGCCGAAACCAACCCACACGAGCACGACGTGTGCCCACTGTTCGGCCATCACGGCCAGGTCTTGGTTTTCCATGTCCCTGGGCTCCGGCCGGCCTGTGGTGGCCTGGACTCAGACGTGCGCCACACTAGCTATCGCAGCCCGACGCTCGATCGCACCGCGCTGGGACGCTGATCTCCGGGGCTGCACATTGCCTATCTTCGGCACAATCGGCCTCGAACCTGTGGCCACAACGCAAGGCAAAGGCAAAGACAGGCGCGTGAGACGAAGAGAGCGCCGGCAATCGCCGCTGTCTGACAGCATGACGGTCGACAACTCTCGGCTACTGCTGGCCTGCCAGCCGCGCCGCACGGTTGGCTTTCATCGCGGCGGCTTCACGCTCGAGTTTGAACTCGGGGCCGGGCGCGTAGTATTGAATGTCGTCGGTCATGTAGTACGGACTGGGCAGCGTCTGGCCGCCGACGTCCACCGTGCAGCCGGCGGCGAATGAACAGAGGAGAAGTCCGGCGCCGGCCAAAAGGTGCGAGCAGCGACGCTTGCGAGACTGACGACCGTTCATGACAGACCTCACCCATGCGGATAGATGCTTGCGCGGCATAACCGGTATCGTCCACACAACCGGACAACTTTGGTCAAACTGCCAACGATCGGCGTCCGCCGCCTGCGGCCAACCCCAACGCCCTGCCAGCATTACTGTCGCGAATCGGCGGCGCGCGATGGTTGGCCATCTGCGGGCATTTAGTTGCCTCAGACAGGGGGGGCGGTATGTTGGGCAGTAGCAGATGGCTACCGTGCTGCGCTGGGGCAACTAACTGCGTCGCGGCAGTTCGGCTGCTAGCAAATGTCCTGGCAGGCGGCGCCGGCGGAACACCGGCCCGCCCGTTAGATGCGAGGGGCCATCTTGCGGACAGGGGAGAAGCGTCATGAGCACGACACCCCAGGTCCCGGCATCGTCTACGCCGTCGCGCGTGGCTTGTCTGCTGACGCTCGTCTTCGTCTTACTGCTTTCTGCTCTGTCGGCGAACAACGCCCAGGCGCAACAAGGTGTGCGTCCTCCCCGCGTCTATCCGGCGGACTCGTACTATTTCATCTTTCGCGACTTCTACGATGGTGAGTTGCGCGATGCGCTGCGCGAGTTTCAGCGCGCCGGTCGCGGTGGATTGAAGCTGCCCGGCCAAAGCTGGATCGACTCGATCTGCTACCACACGATGGTGGGCGAGTGCTATTACCAGCTCGGCCAACTCGATGAAGCATTGGCCCAGTACGAGTCTGCCTTGCGATTGGTCGTCCAGTTTCCCGACTGGATCATTCGCGTTCAGTTCCAGCCGATTCAGCCCGCGCAGCCGGGGCAGATACGCAATACACCCTGGGGTGTTTCGCAGCGGCAGCCGCGCTATGGCCGCTACGCCGACAAGTACCTGATGAATCTCGGCGACTTCAATCTCGCCGAAAAGGTGGCCCGCGGCGGTGTGGTGCAACCACCTGTGTTGTTCCAGGTGGGCGTCCCCGAAATCGTCCGCTGCTCGGTCCTCGCCATGCGTCGCTGGCGCGAGCTATTGGGACCGTCGTGTCCGCATCACCAACTGACCAAAGATCTGTTCAATCAACTATCGCGTCGGCCGACACAACCCAACCATTGGTCGGAAGCGTGGGTCGATGTGCAACTGGCGATGGCCCAGTTAGCGGCCGGGCGAATCGAACAGGCCAAGACCGTGCTCGAAAGGGCCGTCATCGCGGGTGGTCAGTACGATCACCTGCTCACCAGCACGGTTCTGCTTGAAATGGGGCATCTGGCCCTGGCCGAAGGTCAGTTTCAGGCAGCCGCAGCGCTCTATGAGGAAGCCACGTATGCGGCCGCTCAGTATCCCGACCCGGATGTGCTGGCCGAAGCGCTCCGCTACGGCCTGAAGACGCATCTGGCTTCCAATCAACAGGGCATCTATCCGCCGCTACAGCCGGCGCTCGATTGGGTGCGCGTCAACGACCATCGTCGGCTTTCGGCCGAGCTCTCCATCTTGCTCGCGGAAAACCAGGCCGTCGCGGGAAACGGACGCCTGGCGCAAACGCACGCCAACGATGCCCGCACCAAAATGGCCCGCTATCGCGAACTGATCGACAGCCGCCTGGGAGCAGCCTTGCACTATGCGACGGCGCAAGCCCTGTTTCAGGAGGGCTCGGGCGATGGTTACCAGGCGCTGGCCGCCGCGATGCAGTTTATGCGTACCGGCGGCATTCGTAACTTCCACGTGCATGTCGTCAATCAACTGTTGGCTGCCGGGCAGGTCAGCTCACGGCAGGCAGTCGAGTTGTATGCCAGCGTACTCAACGATCCTTCGGCCTACGCCTGGACACTCGATCCCATCGAATCGCTGTCGCTGTTGCTCTCGCCGCACACGCTGGCCCACGAGAATTGGTTCGAAGCGGCCGTCTCGCGCGACGACGAGAAGCTCGCGCTGGAAGTCAGCGATCGTACGCGGCGGCGGCGTTTCTTGGCATCCTTGCCCATGGGCGGTCGGCTGCTCGCGCTGCGCTGGGTCTTGGAAGCTCAATTGGAAACGTTGCCTCGCGAGGCGCAGCTCGAACGGCAAGCGGTGCTCACCCGCTATCCGGCTTACGCCGAACGATCGCGCCGCGCCCAAGAACAACTCGCCGCCCTGCGACAACAGGCCGTGGCGCCCGGTGGCGACGATCTGACCGCTCGATTGCGCTCGGGATTGGCCGAAGTCGCGCAGTTGGCCGGCGAGCAGGAGCGCATTCTGCACGAGATGGCGTTGCGTCGCGAACCGTGCACGATGGTCTTCCCACCGGCGCGGTCCGCCGAACAAATCATGCAGGAAGTTCCAGCCGGCCAGGCCGTGCTGGCCTTCTTCGTTTCCCGCGGCGTACTGCACGGCTTCGCAGTCGAGCAAGAGAACATCACGCACTGGAGGGTGGGTGCCGCGGCTGAGCTGCGCGAGCCGGTTGCACAACTGCTGCGGGAACTGGGACACGTGGATGCCAATCGCGAGCTGACCGCCGACGTGCTGCGTGACACGGCCTGGAAGAGTACCTCCGCAGCGCTCTTCGCGCGACTCATCGGGGGCAACCAAAGCCACTTTCCGGCTTCGGCCCGCGAGCTGGTGATCGTGCCAGACGATGTGCTGTGGTACCTGCCCTTCGAGACGCTGCACGTCGCCTCCGGTCCCGGGCTGGAGCCGCTCATCGCCCGGTTCCGGGTACGCTTTGCGCCCACAGCCGCACTGTCCGTGCCCAGCCAGAATGCCGTGCGGCGACAGGTGCTCAGTACGGCGTTGGTCGCCGAACGACTCTTCCCCCGTGACGATCCCGAAGTGGCTCAGACGGCCTTCGAAGATCTTCGCCGCGCGCTGCCCAACGCGACGCGTTGGACGATCCCACTACCCGCGCCGTCGCCGACGCTGGCTGCCTTGGCCGACCGCTTGATCGTGCTCGACGACCTTGAACCGCCCGAACGGGCGGCGCCCTTCGATTGGACACCGGTGAATCTCGACAAGCTGCGCGGAGACGGTACGGTCCAGCGTTGGCTGAAGCTGCCCTTCGATGCACCCGACGAACTGTTGCTGCCAGGCTTTCACACGGTGGCCGAGACGGGCCTCAAGCGGCTCGACACGGCCGCTCCGGGCAACGATGTGTTCCTCAGCGTCACGGGACTGCTTGGCTCTGGAGTCCGAACGCTCTTGATCAGTCGTTGGCGACCGGCCGGTCAAACCAGTTTCCAATTGATGCGCGAGTTCGTTCAGGAGCTGCCGTTCACCACACCGGCCGATGCCTGGCAGCGGAGCGTGTTTCTCACCGCCGCCACACCCGTCGACCCGCAAGCCGAACCGCGGGTGAGCCGCACCGACATGCCCAACCCGCCCACGGCCGAACATCCCTTCTTTTGGGCCGCGTACATGATTGTCGATTCCGGCACGCCCCACATCGAAGACGACGGCCCCGGCGGCGGAGTCCTCGACGTGCAACCGGCCGCCGCGCGGGTTGATCGTTAGGCGGCCCGACCTCTCATCGCTGAGCCGGTGGCGTCAGCCACCGGATACGTCGGTATCACCAGCGGCGCTCACGAATCCGGGGACTGACGTGCCCCGGCTCCGGACGAGTTGCGGTCGTAGATTGGGTCATTACGGCGCGCGGCGGTGACCGAACGCGGCTCGCAATCGGTTGGCCCCGTCGCGACTGCCTCGCAACTCAACACGTCCAGCGGTATCTTGGGCTTTGGGGGAGTAACGCGTTGGTGTTGGCGATGATTCACCCGTTGGCGAGCGTCTTTCCGCTGCTGCTGGTCGCGGTCTCGATTCTGTTGGTCGCCAGCCACCTCTCCGCGCGGCGCCGCGCGGAACGGCGCGAGTTGGAAGCGGACCAACGCGACTTCCTAGCGCGGCAGTTTCGGCGGCGGATGCAGGCCAGCGTGATGATCGGCTTGCTGGGCCTCGCGCTATTGGCCGGCGTCGTGTTCCCCTGGGCCAACCACCCCTTGGCGTTCGCCATCTACTGGATCATCGTGATCGTCTTCACGCTATGGCTCATCGCCCTGGCCGCCGCGGACGCCATCTCCTCCACCTCCCACTTCCGCCAACAAGCCCTCGAACACCGCATCCACCGCGCCAAGCTGGAAGCGCTATTGGCGCGGCATAAGGAGCATGGCAGAGGAGGCGAGTTGGGCACCGCGAAGCCAGGTGGCTCGCAGTAGTTCGCCGATAGGGCTCAAGAACGAGCGGCCTTCGACAACAGCCGCAGCCATGCCCCTGCGCACACTTGTGGGATCAACAACGGCATGCACAACAGTGGCGAGCAAGTCACGACGCGTTGGCATCGTTTCTCGCTCACTGACATCGCCGTGTTCATCGCTGGCCTGGGCGTCTGCTTCGCCGCTCACGCGCGCGGATCCGCGAACTGGTGGGACGCCTGCCTCGTTGCGGGCATTGTGTGGATATCGATCGGTCTGCTGGTGCAGACGTACGATCTGTGGAGTGAGTTCGACCGCAAACCCGCAGCGAGTCGAGACGTACGTTGTGCCATTCGTTTCGCGATGTTTTGGCGATATGCGGCAGTCGCCGTGCTCGTATGGTGGGTTGTCGACTCATGGTTCCTGATCCGCGACCCAGAAAAACTTGACGCATGGACGTATCCCAGCGTCGTCTCGATGCTAATGATCGGCGAATCGCTAGGGCTGCTCGTGCTGATCGGCGTCTTAGCCGCCCAAATCGCACGGCCGCTCGCTGTGCGCCACAAGCGGCTTTGGATCGAGAAGATCGCCTCGCCACTTGGCTTGGCCGCGGGGCTGTTGATTCTCGTCCGCGTTGCCACGGAGCAGACTCTATACAGCTTTTACGATTATCTGGCCGTGGTCGGCATCGAACTGAGCGAGGGCATTCACTTCTACGAAGCCGGGGCCTACGCGGGAATTGACCCGGACCTGATGCGTCGGCAAGCCCGACTGTTTTGGCCAACCGCACTTGCCACCATCGTCGTCTGCCTGAACGTCGTCTGCTGCATGTTCCTGGCCCGACAATGGCGGCTCGGCATGCAACGTCGCACGGCCTGTGGACTGCTACTCGCGCTCGGACTCGCGTGCGAGGTCTACTATTTCTGGTGGCTCTACGGCATCGGGCTTCACGAGCTGTCACCACCACACGCGGAAGCGATCGTCTACCCGCCACTGCATGATTGGCTGGTTCCGGCGGTGATGACGATGACGTTCACCACAATGGCATCTTATCGTCTCGTCGCGCGCAGACGAACCGAACACTCCAACACGCTGTCCTGGCGACGCCGGGAGGCGCCGTACTACCACGAGCGCGCGCTGGTGGTCGCGATCGTCGCGTTTCTGCCAGCGGGTGAGACGGTCACGGAGTTCGTATCCTCGGCGACTACGTACGACCTGGACATAGCCCTGAACGTCTATTTCACTGAGCCAATCCTCTACCTTCAACTTGCAATCGTTCTCCTGGCGGGACAGTTACTTGTCGCGCGTGCCTGCAAGCGACGACTCCCCGACCAAATCAGACCTCTGAACGGCTTCCAGTTTGCGGCAGTCTGGATCGCCGTGTTCCTCGCAACCGTCACCGGCATTGTGACGATGGCCTGGTTTAGCTTGGGGCTTTGGTTGACACCCTGGCATCGACTGCCACTCTGATGTCGTTCGTTCGGTCGCCAGTGCGAACTATTCCGCACCGTGCAGCTGCCGGTACTGGCTCTCGAAAACGCCTTTCTCTTCACGAGTCACGGATGGCCCCGCACTTCCCGCGACATCAACCTGGACGGTGTCAACGTAGAAGCCCTGATCGTCGATTTCATCTGCCGTCGAGCGGAATCGTACATACGAGATACCGTTCGCGGTGGGATGCATCAACGGAAGCTCCGCTTCTTCATCACCGCACTTCACGGTGTAGCGCGCTTGATCGAGATCCCATGTGAAGACGAGCGTCTGCCAAGTGTCGAGTGGGCACTCGATACCATCCTGAGATCGGGCTGCTGCGTCGAAGTCGCAGCGGAACTGCGCCCACGCCTCACCTTGATCGTCGGTCGGTTCGAACATGCGGTCGGTCAGTGCGATGCTGGCTCCCCGAAAACCTGAGCGGAACATCACGTGGGCACGCAGTTCGCCGCGGCGGCCCATAGGGAAGTTCCACGTCGCTCCGTCGGCGGGCCTGTCATCGGGTCGTCGCAGGTGCAGGGCATGACCGGAAGTTGCTGTCGGCTCGTCGATAAGAACCGGTCCGACCGCACGGTCGCGCCAGTAGCGCGACGCCGGACCAAACGGCTTGAACGTGTGCCACGCGTCGTGCCCTCCCGCGAAGTCATCTTCGGCGTGAGTCTCTGTGAGCCATTCCGGTTCGATCAGCACCAGGTTTCTGCGACCGCGGCCTTGCCCGCTGATGAGCACGATGAGGCCTCGCGCGTCGTAGGCCAGCGCAGGGTATGCCGTGCCGCGATCGCCGTCGCGGGGCGGGGTCTGGTTGCGGAGCGGATCGCGATACACTTCGCGAAAACCCCGCCACGTCTGTCCCTCATCCTCCGAGATCGCAGCGTGCAGCGCGTCGCGGCCGCCGTACACTCCCTGGCCCTCGACGCGTGGCGGCATCTCGCAGTGATTCCAACACAGGACGATTCGCCCGTCCGGTAATCGCAACATACCCGGCGGTCCTGTTGAACTGGGAAACCGCGACGGGGCCGCCGCTTCCCACGTCGTGCCCTCATCGTCGGACCACGACTCGTACAGGAATCCCGTCTGGGTGCGCATCACCATGTATAGGCGACCGTCGGCCAGTGGCAGGACGACCGGCTCGCAGGCGCCATAGTTGCTGCCGTTGAAGTCGGCGTAGCAGGGCGAAGTCAACTGCGCCGGCGACTTTTGCCAACGGCGGCCGCCGTCGTCCGTGTAGACTGCCGTGACGACGTTCGGCCCAGTAGGCGGACCGCTCCGCAGGCCCGGCAGCCACTCGCCAAACGGCGCGATGATTCGCCCCGATTCGAGCCGTGTGAAGTGCATCAATGCGCCGCAGTAGCCATCCCAAATCCGCTGCGGCTCCTCCCACCGTGCGCGACCGCCCGACGTGCGGCGATGCCAAAGGTCGATGAACCGGTCGACAGCGATCTGACGCCCCTCGCCGCGCCCCTGCAAATACACCTCGTGCAACTCGCCCTCGGCATCCATCACCATCCGCCCCCGGATGTTTCCCGGCGGGATTTCGATATCCACGACCGGCTCCAGCCGAAACTCTTCGCCGCTGATCGTTTCTCGCACAACCGGTCCGTGCGGCAGACGCAGGTTGTAGAACGCGAAGCTGCCATCGGGTTTCGAAAGAATCCCCACCGGCGGATCCTGCACGACGACGATCGGCGGCGCGGCGGCAAGCGTGCACTGCGAAAGTAAGACAAAGGTGGCGAAACCGGAAATCGTGGCCAAGCGCATGCGCGAGCCTTCTTGTATAGATGTAGTAGTCCGAACGCGCGTCGAACGTAGCACGGGCGCTCGCGCCGCTCAAACCCGGCGCGTGCGCGTCGATGTGAGGTACAGCCAGGAACTGCAGGCCCACCGCCTTAAACCCGTCCGGCCAGATACTGCTTTCGCCGCCGCTCGGGAAACCGCTCGATGGCATAGCGCAGCATCGTGCGGGGCATCGTTTTGTAACGCGGCCGCAGGAATGCTTCGGCGGCCGCGCGATCGCGATTGGCGACCTCGCGGAGCATCCAGCCGACGGCCTTGTGGATCAGGTCTTCCTGGTCATCGAGCAACATCTCGGCAATGGTGAAGGTCTCGTCAAAGGCGCCAACCCGGATGTAGGTCAGTGTGGCGATGATAGCGACTCTCCGCTCCCACAACACCCGCGAACGGGCCAACCGATGCAGCGGCCGTTTGCTGCGCAGGGCTAGATGCTCGCCGACGATCTTGTGCGCCGAGCAATCCACCAGGTCCCAGTTGTTCACCTGTTGGAGATTGCCCAGATACAGCTCGTAAATTTCCTGCCGCGTCGCCTTATCACCCCGCTCGTACTGTGCCACAAGGATTAATAGCGCCACGGCGCGCTGTTCATGAATCGGTGAGTGCAACAACTTGAGCACATCTCGCCGCGGCAAATCGCGATGCTCGCGGGCCAGCTTGCGCAACATGGGCACGCGAATGCCAATGAATCGATCCCCCTCGCCATACTCGCCGGGCCCCGTCTTGAAGAACCACTGCGAAGCCGTGGCCACTTCAGGATCGGCCAACTCCCCCATGCGGCAGCGGAGCGATGTCAATGTGGGACGCTTGGTCGTTTTCGACGGCACGATATCAGCTCTCGACTTGTTGGCTGGGTTGAATAAATGCCCCTTCGCGGAACGCAACGAGCAGCACCAGCAAAACGACACTGATGCCGGCCAGGCACATTACCATCGCCATCCGCATCATGTCGGGCGAGTAGGAGAGCGCGATCACGCCTTCGTTTTCACCAGCGCGATCGATCGTGAGCGTTTCGGCAAACGTCGCCTTCTGCAGGCGATCGCTCTGTGCGACGGCCCGATACACTGCTTCATCGACTTGCAGCACGCGCCCGCTGTCGAAGGCGAGCAGAAACACATCATCTTCGCCCGGATGCTTTTCGTGGCGGATTTCGCGGTCGATCACCTGCTCGTCGAGCGACAGCGGTATCGTCGATCGGGTCGCAATGACCCAAACATTCCAGGCCATCAGCATGATCCCGATGGCAGCCAGGGCCAAGATCGGCAGCGCTCTAGCGAAATGCAAAGTGGTAGCCCCCGATCATGAGTACGACGGCCCAGAGAATCATGACTAAGGCTGCGAGCGTACCGCGCCCGTAGCCGCCTGCTGCGAGGCTGCCGAGCCCCGCCAGCACGGCGCCGAGACTTTGATTGCAGAAATCCACCTCGTCCCACTTGGCGATGCGATAGACCGTGTTTTCCAGGAATCCCCCCAACGCGATGCACGCGACCGTCACGCAGAGTACTGCCCAACCGATGAAGCGCTCGACCCGCATCTGCACGAGCGCCGTACTGACAACCGTCGCAACCCCCAGCGTCCCGGCATAGCCGGCCAGAAAATGCCCCAGGTAGTCGCTGCGATGACTGAAGAGACAGAAGTAGGCCGTCCCGACGATTACCGGCGGCAACACGACGGCGCTCGTCAGCCTGATGGCGGCGGATTGCAAAGCGCTGCGCGTCATCACCCCGCCTCCATTCTGATCGCTTGCCCGATCAAAGCCCGGCTGTGACCATCGGAGTTTGATGGACCTATCGAGGTGACGACAATTCTACCGGTTGGCCGCGCGCTCCACTCGACCCTTTTCCGTGCTACGCAACCCGGGTAGGTTTGATCGGCGCCAGCGTTTTTGAGCGGTCGCCATGAGGTAGATACGCGGACGGGAAAACAAATATGTCGAACAATCCTGCAACAACGTACGAAAAGTTGTGCCAGCACGCACGGCAGACCGCCGTGCTGAGTTCGGTTGCCGACTTGCTGGGCTGGGACGAACAGACGCTCTTGCCCGCAGGTGGCCATGACTACCGCGCCGAACAACTGAGTCTGCTGGCTGGGCTGGTCCATCAGCGCGCGACCGATCCACAAATCGGTAGCTGGCTCGACGAGTTGTCGGACAGCCCGTTGGCAGCCGATCCGGAAAGCGACTCCGCCGCCACGCTGCGCGAGCTGCGCCGCACCTATGACAAACGCGTCCGACTGCCGCAAGCGTTGGTCGAAGAGTTAACGCGGACGGCGACACTCGCGCAGGCGGCCTGGCAGGAAGCCCGCCGCAACGATGACTACCCGCACTTCGCGCCCTGGCTGGAAAAGATCTACAAGCTGAAGCGCGAGGAAGCGGCCGCCACCGGCACCACCGATACCGCGTACGACGCGCTGCTGGACGACTACGAACCCGAGATGAAAACGGCGGAAGCCGCCGCCATGCTCGATGGCCTGCGGGCTGAGCTCGTCCCATTGGTGCAGGCGATTGCCGAGAGTGGCCGCGCGCCGGATCGCGCGCTGCTCGAACGACCGTACCCCGTCGACGTACAAGAGCAGTTCGGCCGCGAGGCCTCGCGGCGCATCGGCTTCGATTTCGAGCGGGGTCGACTCGACACCTCGCCCCATCCGTTTTGCTCGACCAGCGGGCCGCACGATTGTCGCCTGACGACACGGTATGACGAACACGGCTTTGGCGATGCGTTCTTCAGCACGCTGCACGAATCGGGGCACGGCTTGTACGAGCAGGGATTGCCGACCGAGCATTTCGGCCTGCCGTTGGGAAGCGCCGTCTCGCTGGGAGTTCACGAGTCGCAGTCGCGGCTGTGGGAGAACCTTGTCGGCCGTAGTCGCGCGTTCTGGGAATACCTGTATCCGGAGCTCGTGAAGACCTTTCCGACGCAATTGAAGGACGTATCGCTCCACGACTTCTACTTCGCGGTCAACGACGTGCGCCCGTCGCTCATTCGCACGGAATCGGACGAAGCAACTTACAACCTGCACATCTGCGTGCGGTTTGAACTTGAACTGGCGCTGCTTAACGACGAGCTGAAGGTGGCCGACCTGCCCGCGGCGTGGCGCGACAAGTACGCAGAATACGTGGGCATCGCGCCGAGCAACGATGCCGACGGCGTCTTGCAGGACATCCATTGGTCGGGCGGATTGGTGGGATACTTTCCCACTTACTCGCTCGGCAATCTGTATGCAGCTCAGCTTTACGCCCAGGCCGACCGGGAGTTGGGCGGGGTCGATTCGTTCGTTCGCCGCGGCGAATTCGCGCCGCTGCTCGAGTGGCTTCGCGAAAAGGTGCATCGCCACGGTAGCCGCTACCGCGCGGTCGACTTGATTCGGCAGGCCAGTCAAAGCGAGCCATCGGCCGAGCCGCTGATGGAACACCTGCGCAGCAAGCTCACGCCCTTGTATGGTCTCTGAACGACGCGCCACGAACGCCGGGCTTCTTCAGTTCCCGCTGACTTGCACGGAAACGCGATCATGGACAAAGACAAGCTGCCCGAAGTGCCACCCTCCGAGCCCGCCGGGTACGACGTCCGCAGGTATCTGCTGTATTCGCTCTCGATTCCCGAACGAGCGCTGCGTGGTAGCGTGGGGCTCGTCGGAGGCGCGGTGCGCGAATCCGCGTCGCTGTTGGTCCCTTCGGCCTTTCAGAACTCGAAGACCTATTCGGTCATGGTTCAGCAGATGCTCGACTTCGTCGTCGAAGATATCGGCGGCGTGGCGCGAACGGAAGAACAAGCCGGCCCGGCGCCGGTCGAGAACTTCGTCGCCCGCAAAACCGTGGGCAACTTCGTCGAACTAGCCGGACTGGCGACGCTGCACATCTCCCCGATGACCGTGTTGGCCATCATGTCCGACGTAGCCTACGGCTCGCAGACGCTGTTGCGTGAATGGGGGGCCGAGCTCAAACGCCAGGGAGTGATCGACGAAAACTCGACGATCGACCACGCCGACGACCTGCTCGACGCGGTCGCCCGGGCATCCGGCGAGATGGCCGGCGCGTTCGATACGCCGCCGCTTTCGGTCGAAGGGCTGAAACAGACAATCGACGCGACGCGTTCGAGCGTCGCCCAGATCGATCCCACCAAGCTGATCCCGCGCGAAGAGATCGAGCGGATGTGGACCGAGATGAGCGAAGTGGCCCGCCGCGACAAGGTCTCGCTCAGTGAAGTCTCGACGACGATGGCCCTGCACTCACTCAACCGCGTCACCAACGTGGGCAAAGGTGCGCTCTCCACGGTTCGCGTCGGCGGCAATCTCTTCGACCGCCACGTCGTCGACCACTACCGCGCGGCGCTGGGCGATATCTACCGCGACGGTGTTTACGCCACGCTGGCGAAGCGCAGCGGACCCTACATCGACGCCGTGTGGCAGAACTTCTCCTCCGAGAAGTCCACGCTCACCGAAGACCTCGTCTCCGGTAAGCTCCCCATGCAAGCCTGGAACAAAGTGCGAAGGTGGTTTGGCGGAGGGGGAGAGGGAGCCGGAAGCGCATCCTGAAGGGCATGAAGGCACCAGCGACCATGCTCCCTACTGACCCACGGACGGCAATGTGGCCGACGTTTGGTTGGTCCACGCTCAACAACCATCACCCAGGCGCTTTGCGGCAAGCGGCTATCCGAAGACGTGTGATGCTGTTGCTGGCAGCCATCGAGTTCGTTTGAGCATGAAGAGATCGAGCGATTCACCACGACGCCATTCGGCGAGCACTACTGCTTTCGCCCGATGATGCTTGGCAACTTGCCGTAATCGGTCTACATCGTCTTTCGTCGGTCGGGGCGCATTACCACCCTTGACTTGAATCAGAATGATCTCGAAGACGTCTCCGCGCTTTAGCCCCGACGCCTCAGTCCGGTGGTCTTTCCGTATGGCAAGCAGGTCGACGATGCCTCGAGACTCCGCCCGAGCCTTGCCACAAAAGTCGACAAGTTGCCATTTCGCGCCCGTTCGGCGGCTGTACGTCACGAGCCATTTCGTCATCGTGCGGGCCCACTTCGCCGTATGTTGAGCTTTCTTTCCGGGAGTGGTCTTCGTCACTTTCTTCATCGTTCTATGCTGTCGCTGACCTGTGCAAAGGCGACGTGACCAGTAGTTAATTTCCCGGAAAAAGCTCCGTAGCACGCCGTTTGATCACTCCCCATTCACATACAACTTCACGTTGTGCGTCGCTCTCCCGCCGGCGACGATGTCGGGGTGGCCGTCGCCGGTGAGGTCGGCGACGATTAGATCTTCGGTGGCGATGCCGCCGGCGTCGAGGACGTGCTTGCGCCACTGGGTGCCCGTATCGTTCCGGGCGTCGTAGACGTTCACGCCGGGCGCCTCGGGCGTATCGCTGTGGCCAAAGGCGATCTCGTCATCGCCGTCGCCGTCGATGTCGGCCGTCCATAGGGCGTGGCCGCGTTGAAAGCCCGAGTCGATGACGTGGCGGATCCAAAGCTCATCATCGCTTCCCGGCGCGGTGTAGACGACCAGCTCGTGGCCGTGCATGGGCTCAACGGTAGTGATGAACACGGCGCCGCTCGCGAGCCGTCCCGTCTTGATCTCGCCGGCTCCGCTTTGGTCGGGCTCGTCGGCAGTCGCCCCGTTTGCCAGCCGGATTCTCGTCCATTGTCCGTCTTGCAACCGGACGAGATGCACGCCTTCGCGGGAAGCGGTGAGCGTGTCGACGGCCTCGTCGCCGTCGAAGTCGACGTGCCAGTGGTTGTGCATCCGGTTTAGTTCGCCATCGAGCACCGTCGCCGGCCAGCGGTCGGTCGTCGGTTTGTTCGGAATTTCGAACGCCGTCAATCGCACGCCGCTACCCGTCGTGGCGTTCAGGGGTGAGATGACCAGTTGCGGGCGCCCCTTACCCAGTACGTCGGCCCATCGCATGCGGTGCAGCCATCGCTCTTCGCCAATCGGATGAACCTGCCAGGGCTCATCGAGCGAGGGGCCGCAACGCAGCCAGTGCAGTGTGCCGGTCTTCGTCCAGCCGGCGCCCAGGGCGAAATCGACTTGCCCGTCGCCGTCGATATCGGCCGGAGCGATGCAGACGTTATCTCGCGGCGTCTGGTCCTCGACGATCACGCCCGGCTGCCAATCGGGCGCTCGATACCACACCACGCGGTTCTCGCTCACCGCCACGATGTCATCGCGGCCATCTCCATCGACATCGGCGGCGGTGACCGCATAGCAGATGTCACCCACGTGAGGATCGATAGTGACCGCGTGAAAGCCGGGAAACGTTTCCCCGGCCACCGCCTGTACTGTCGTGAGGGCGATCAACAAGGTCGCGCGAAAGAGAGAAGACATACGGTGATTCCCCGGCAGATGTTCAGCGCATCGCCCTAGCAGCCGGCCGCCACACTACCAATCCTCTGGCGCCAGTTCGATCGCTTCTTGCGACGCGCGCATCTGCTGCGCGTGGCGCACGAGCTTGCCTCGCACTTTGCGCAGCTCGGGCGACAGGCCCTCTTGAGGAATCTTGGCCAGCACGGCCAGCGCTTGTCCAGGGCGCCGCTGCCGTTGGATCAGAATCTGTGCCAAGCCCAGCCGCACTCGGATCGACTTGTCGGGAAACCGCCGCACGTATTCCACCATCAGCGGGACGCTCTCTGCATACAGCTTGTCCGCGTGCAGAGTTTGGACCAGCCGCAACAGATCGTCCCGCTCAAGTCTCCAAGCCGGCAGCGTCTTGGCGGCTCGCTGGTGCACGAACAGCGCCAGCCGGCCCTGCTTTTGACTGAGCAGGCTGCGGAGCTTCTCCGTCTCCGTCGCTGCCGTCGCCTCGATCCGCTGCTCGCGCTGTTCGGCATCCTCGGCCGGCTCGATCTCCGGCTCATCCTGTTTGGCCCAAGGTCCGTAGTCGCCCTTCCAGACCGACCAGGCATCCCAGTTCTCGCAATCGACGACGCCCCGCGACAAGAGCACGATGCCGATCGGCAGGCCGACCAGCGCGCCCATCACATGCAGGGTGGGCGTCACCAGCGCGAAGCCGGTCAGATACGCGAAGAATCCGTCGAGCAAAACGTAGGCCAGCGCGAACAGCCAGATGGGCACGTCGTAAGTGGCGGCTCGAAAGATGGGAAAGAGCCACACCGAGACGGTGAATTCGATGCAGTTCACCGGCGCCCACAGCGCGGAGATGGCGAGCAGTCCATAGATGATGGCCGATGCGCCGAGTGAGTAGCCGCCTTCGGCCGTGAAGAGAGAGATCGACTGCTCCAGGCCGCTTTGCACGAAACCGATCGTGAGGTACACGGCCAGGAATCGCCACGCGCCGAGTTTGCCCTCGACCACCAGGCCGAACAGCCAGAGAAAGAGCATGTTGCCGATCAGGTGCATCAGATCGGCGTGCAGAAAGTTCGAGGTGATCCACTGATACGGATAGAGACCGGCGCCGCGTTCGAGCGCCAGGGCCATCTCCCAATCGGCATCGCGGACAACGCCCGTCGCGGCGAATACCAGCGTGTTGACGACGATCAGCCCGATGGTGACGTACGGGAAGTGATAGACCGGCGCATCGGTACCCGTCGGCACGAACAACAACATGATCGCTCACGACGAGCGATGGCTCGTCGCCCTGACCCCTCGATACCAGAGCGACCGACCGTTGAGCAGTCGGCCTGCCCCACTACGTAGACTGCGCCGCCGGCGACAGCTGGTAGACAGAATGGCGGCGCAGTCGTGAACGAAACTCGGCCGATGTCACGTTCACATTGGCGAAGGCGAAGCGATCATCGTGGTTAGCGAACCCGCTCGGTTCGTGACCGCTCCCGTTGTCCAGGTATTCGCGTTCGCGGGCGCGATCTTGCGGTCGATCAGCCGGTCGCGTGCAAGTCCCAATCGGCAATTGCTTTGTTCGGAAACGTTGGCCACGAGACTCTTGGACTTGCGCCCGGTAGCGCACGCCGTGCGGCATCATCGCGCGCGGGTTGCTCGATTCGGCAGCTTGCCATGCAGTTGCTTCTGCGTAACCGCGCGGCAGTTTGCACATTTCGGCAACCGCTCCTAAACTGCCAGAGCGTTGTCGCTCCGCGCTACAGTGTACGACTCGATAAGCGAGACAATGCGGCGACATGATGCGGCCATGGGCCGCAGGAGATTTCTCCCATGCTCGAACTAACCGGCGGTGGACGACGGTTGTGCGACCGACTGTCGCGGCGGAGTTTCATTCGCGCCGGTTTCGTCGGCGGCGCGGGACTGACGTTGGCCGACTACCTGCGGCTGCGCCAAGCGCAGGCAGCCACCTCGGGTGGCCCGGCGCGTCCCGAGCGCTCGGTGATTCTCGTCTGGCAGCATGGCGGACCTTCGCAGCTCGACACGTTCGATATGAAGCCCGCGGCGACTGCCGAAGTGCGCGGGCCGTACCGCCCGATGTCGACGTCTGTGTCGGGCATCCACATCTGTGAGCACATGCCGTATCACGCGCAGGTGATGGACAAGCTCACCATTCATCGCGGCTTCACGCACGGCAACTCCGACCACTACGCGGCCTCGCATTGGATTCTCACCGGTTACATCGGCGCGAACGGTTCGAATCAGACGCCGCGCAATCCATCGATGGGCTCGATCGCCTCGCGACTGCTGGGCGCAAAGCGATCGGATGTGCCGTCCTACGTGAACATTAACGACGGCGGCTTCGGCTATCACGGCGCCACCTATCTCGGCGTGGCGCACAACCCGTTCCGCACGGGCAGCTACAGCTATGGCAATGAAGGGCCGCAACTCACCACCTCGGGCGACGGCAGCTTCGCGCTGGTCGACGGGCTCTCGTCCGAGACGCTCCGCGACCGGGCAACGCTATTAGGCAGCTTCGATCGACTGCGCCGCGACGTCGATCAGGCGGGCGTGTTCGACGGTATGGACAGCATCAATCGGCAGGCGCTCGAAATGCTGCTCTCGGGCAGGGCCCGCGAGGCGTTCGATTTGGATCGCGAAGACACGGCCACGCGCCAGCGCTACGGAGATGGCTGGGGTGAGCAGGCGCTACTTGCCCGGCGTTTGATTGAAGCCGGCGTGCGCTTCGTCACGCTCAACACGGGTTACTGGGACGACCACGGCAACATCAAGGGTCGGCTGGACGACAAACTGCCGCGGCACGATCGCGCCGTGGGCGTGCTGATTGCCGACCTGGCCGAGCGCGGCTTGCTCGACGATACGTTGGTGATCACGGCCGGCGAGTTCGGCCGCACGCCGCGGATAAACGGCGACGCCGGACGCGACCACTGGCCGCAAGCGCAGAGCATCGCCCTGGCAGGCGGCGGCTACCGCGGCGGCCAGGTGCTCGGGGCAACCAACGACAAGGCCGAACATCCCATCGAAGGCGCCTTCGGACCTAACGACTTCAGCGCTATCATCTACCAGGCCCTCGGCCTCGATCCCACCACGACCATCCCCAACCACGCCGGCCGGCCGATCCACCTGCTGGAAAAAGGCGAAGTGCCGGCGGGTTTGGTGTAGGGCAGTTTATGTAGGGCATCGCACTCCGTGCGTGCCGCTGCATGATTCGAGCGAATCGAGGCGTTCGTGTGAACCGCGCAGGCGACAAGGGCCAATTGGTATGCACGGCGTGCACACCCTACATCGTGAGTCAAACTGAGAAACTCACTATCCTGTCTCTTCCCACGTATACAGCGCCACACTCTCTTCCAGCCGGGTTCCGTCGGCGTCGGTGATGGCGAACTGTTTGGGGCCCCACATGGCGAGACCGGCGTGGCGGCCGTCTTTGGCGAGCAGGTAGAACTGCAAGTTGAATTTCGGGCGGCCTTGTTCGTCGCGTAGCCGCGGCTCACAGTGTTTCGCCACGCGGCGCAAGACTTCCAGGCCGGCTTCTTCGGGCGACATGCCGCCCCGCATGAGTTCGACGCCGGCAAAGCTGCATAGGTTTTGCAGGTTCTCCTCGCCGCGGCCGGTGCTGCCGCACGAGCCAATCTCGTTGTCGACGTAGAGACCTGCGCCGATGATCGGCGAGTCGCCCACACGGCCGGCCAGCTTGAACGCCAACCCGCTGGTGCTCGTCACGCAGGAGATGTCGCCGTCGGCGTTGCGAGCCGCGCAGTGAATCGTGCCGGTCGGTCGCTCGAAGAACTCGCGGACGTCGGGATCGAGTTGTTCCCTGGGCGGCGGCAGCCAGTCGTCGCGGTCGGAACGCGTCTGCCGCCAGTAAAGCCAAATCTTGCGGGCTTTTTCCGTGAGCAGGTTCTGTTCTTCGAAACCCTGTGCCCGGGCGAATCGCAGCGCACCTTCGCCAACGAGCAACACGTGGTCGGTCTGTTCGAGCACAAGCTGAGCAACCCGGGCGGGATTGCGAATTTTGCGCAGCGCCGCAACCGCTCCCGCACGGTGAGTCGGACCGTGCATCACCGCCGCGTCGAGCTCGACGATGCCGTCTTCGTTGGGCAGGCCGCCGTAACCGACCGAGGTGTCCTCGGGATCGTCTTCGACCAGCGTCACGCCGGCGACTGCGGCATCGAGGGTGTCGGCCCCATCGAGCATCAGTTCATAGGCACGTCGGGTGGCTTCCAATCCGTTTTTCGAGGAGATGGCTTTCACCTGCGCGGGATCCTGCTGCGAAGTATTCTGGGTTTGGGCGCGAACGTGTTCCGTGAGCGAGAGACCGCCAAGCGTTGCGGCCGTCCCGACGAGAAACCCTCGCCGTGATGCCTGGCCCGACTGTTGTTCTGGCTGATTCATCGACGACCTGCAACGAAGCGTCTGACGTTGGCGAGAGCGATGGCTACGGCATCGAGTCTTGGCCGCCAACGGTGCCGCGTCAAGTTCCGACTCGCGGAAGCGTGTCGACTACGACTCCGCCCCGCCCGCCGCGAAAGAGTCGATTTCGCTGCGCCTCGGCAACGACGGCTGCGCGCCGGCGCGGGTCACCGCGATGGCCGCGGCCTGCATGGCAAAGTTCGCTGCATCACAAAGCGGCTGGCCCTCGGCCAGCGCTACGGCCAACGCGCCATTGAATGCATCGCCGGCGGCCGTCGCGTCGACCGGCTCGACACGATACGCCGGTAGGTGTTCAACCGAGCTGTCACACACCAGACAGCCTGCGGCGCCGAGCGTCACGACGACGGCCCCAGCACCCGCTTTTTGCAGTTGTCGAGCGGCCCGTTCCGCTTGATCCGGCAAACTGTCCGCGTCTGTCGCAACTTGCAATCCGGCCAGCATGGCCGCTTCGATCGCATTCGGCGTGAGCACATCGACCAATTCGAGGCAACCAGTTTCGAGGAGCCCCGCATCGGCCGGGGCCGGATTCAGCACCGTCGTCAGGCCATGCGCGCGGCCGCGATGCAATGCGGCGACGACGGTTTCCAGCGGCGACTCGCAACACGTGAGCAACACGCGGGCAGAGGTAAACAGGTCTTCCGGCAAGTGCTCGACATCTTGCGGGCCCAAGAACAGGTTCGCGCCGGAGGCCACACTGATCGCGTTTTCGCCGCCGGCATCGACCATGATCAGCGCGACGCCGGAGGGCGTGTCGCCGACCGTGCGAATGAATCGACCGTCGAGATTCTCGCGACCAAGATCTTCGAGCGCCTGGCGGCCAAAATCATCTTCGCCAACTGCCGCCACCAGTGCCACGGGACTTGTTGCGGCCCGCGCGGCGGCGACCGCCTGATTGGCGCCCTTGCCACCACCGGCGCGAAAGAACGTCCCGCCCAGCACTGTCTCGCCGGGCCGCGGCAAGCGCGGGCCTTGGATGACGAGATCGGTGTTGATCGAGCCGACGACGATGATCGACGGTGAGCTCATGTGCTGCTACGAACAGGAGTATCAAAACAGGCAAGTCTGGCGCATCTTGTCGGGCGGACGCGTCTTGCAGCGGCAACGCTTTTCGGCCGAAAGATGAGCCGGTGCCCGAATGAGCCACGCGCCGACCCGCACAGCTTAATCTGGCTCGCCCCAACCGAGATAGCGGCCCGCCCAGGCGGCGAGCACTTCGGCCACGAAATGGGCATCGCGCGGATTGCGGACCAGCAAGTGATCGGCACCGTCGAGCGAAACAAAGCTCTTGGGATGCCGGGCATGTTCGAAGATATGGCGGGCGTGCTCGATACCGACAACATTGTCGGTCGGCGAATGCAACACCAGCAGCGGCCGCCCGAGATTCTCGATGGCATGATCGAGTCGCTGCTCGTTCAGATCGTCGAGAAACTGTCGCGTGACACGAAACGGCTGCCCACCGAGATGAACTTCGGCTTCGCCACCTGAGGCCAAATCGGGACTGAGTTCGACGAGGACGTCGTGCAGATGTTGCGTGGATGAGGGCGCGGCAATCGTCGCTACGGCACGCGATTCGGGCACGCGATTCGCTGCCGCCAACACGGCCGCCCCACCCAGGCTGTGTCCAATAATCAACTGCGGCGCGGAATGCTCTCGGCGGAGATAATCGGCCGCCGCCAAGAGGTCGAAGAGGTTCGAGGAGAAGTTGGTTTCCGCAAAGTCGCCTTCGCTCTCACCCAGCCCCGTGAAGTCAAACCTCAGCACGGCGATGCCGTACTCCGCGAGTCGCCGGGTGACGCGGGGAACTGCCTTGAGGTCCTTCGAGCAACTGAAACAGTGCGCAAACAGCGCAAATGCTCGCGGTGGCCCCTCGGGCATCTCCAGGCGCGCCGCCAACTCATGCCCCAGCGCACCGGGGAACTCGACTCGCAGTGTCTTACCCATCGAATACGCCCGCCGCTCTATCGACGTCTTGCGCTGTGTGCAATCGACCGGCCCGCATCATAGCGGACAGCTGCGCATTTTGGGTGCAGATGGGCTCTCCCGCGTCGAGCGGAAATCTGGCTGAAGAAAACCCATCGGCAAGCCGCCTCTTGTGCAGCTAGCAATTGCCACTTAAGGCCGTCGTGCGAATCGATCTTGACCCCCTATGGCCCAATGTCGAGACTGCCGCCGCGCAACGCGTGTCGCCGGCTCGGCGGACGGCACTTAGGGCTCTATCTCAGGAGATACGCGTGTCGTCAACGCTTCCTTCAACCACGGGCACTGGCTCGGGCAATCGCGACTTAGTTCGCGAGCAGTACGAACAGTTCCCTTACCCACCGCGCGATCCGCGCGAAGAGCGTACGCGGCTCAAGCGCACCTACCTCGACGCGCTGGAAGTAATCAATCACTACGGTTTCGGTGGCCGCCGCGACATGCGACAGGGCCTGCGTGCCCTGGTGGCCGGCGGCGGGACGGGCGATGCGGCGATCCATCTCGCCGAGCAGCTCCGCGAGACGCCGTCGCGGGTCGTGTATGTCGATATCAGTCGCACGTCGATGGAGATCGCGCAGCAGCGAGCGGCAGTGCGCGGACTCAACAATATCGAGTGGCATCTCGCATCGCTCGTCGAGCTGCCCAAACTGGGCGTGGGTCCCTTCGACTACATCGACTGCGCTGGCGTGCTGCATCATCTCACCGATCCGGCCGCCGGGTTGGCGGCGCTGGCGAGCGTGCTGGCCGAAGACGGTGTGCTGGGTCTGATGCTGTACGCGAAATATGGGCGCACTGGCGTCTACCAGATGCAGGAGTTGCTGCAACTCATCACGGCCAATCAACACAGCGCGGCGGAGAGGCTCTCGACGACGCGACGCGTGCTCCGCACGGCGCCGGAGACCAACTGGTATCGCAAAGGCGCCCACCTGTTCGTCGAAAACGATCAATCGTCGGATGCCGACTTGTTCGATCTCTTGCTGCACTCGCAGGATCGCGCGTACAGCGTGCGCGACGTTCATGAGCTGTTGGCCACGAGCGATCTGCACCTGATCGAGTTCAACCCCGAGTTGCGGGCCCGCTACCGGCCGCGATTCACGATTACCGATCCCGAGCTGACGGCGCTTGTTCGCGAGCTGCCACTCGCCGAGCAACAGGCGGTCTCCGAACTTATGACGGGTACAATCACACGGCACGAGTTCTACGCTGCCCGCCGGCCCGACACGGCAGCAACGATCGACTGCATGGAAAACGTCCTCTTCTTTGGTCTGGCGACTGCCTCGATGGGCACGAAGTTGTCGCCCGACTTGTGGGACCTGCGTTTCACCCAGGCTTTTCGCCTGACGACGAAACCCAGCCCCCTCGCGCACCAGTTCGTATCGCTCATCGACGGCCAACGGACGGTCGGTGAGATAGTTACGCAGCTCGTGCAAACGGGAGCCGCTACCGATGCGCCGACAGCATTCACGAACGTCTGCGAGTGCTACGAACTGCTGAACCTGATCGACGTATTGCTGCTACGGCACAGAGATGTCCCACTTTACCGTCCACTGCAACAGCGCAACGTCGCTTAGCTGGCTCGCAGTTATCTCAGGCCCGACTCATCTCTCTCGACAGTACTGTTGTACCGTCATTTCGCTTCAGTCGCCGGCGACGACATGCGATGCCGAAGCGCATCAAGCCGTCGAGTCAGACTCGGATGCTTTACTGCTTCCCGACCACCGCGTGCGTGCCTATACTTGCAGTTAGTTGGCACCCGAGCGAATCGGAATCGCTGACACGTCAGGGGCACGAAACGACCCGGGTCATCTCCTCGCATGCGTTGTCCGCGTTCCATGCACTGAGTCGCTGCCGCCGCGAGAACGGTAGTCAGACGGCAGTCTCCATGCCCCACTTCCGGCTCTGATCGCCCGCGCGCCGCACGAGAGGGCGTACCAATCGGCGCTTGAGCACATGCAATCCGACAAACTGCGTCGCCAGATTGCCTGGGACGCGGCGCAGATGATGTACCACCGGCAGGAGTCGGAGTACTACCGCGCCAAAATGAAGGCCGCGCGGCGGCTCTGCCGCGGTTGGGTCAAACCGCGCGATCTGCCCAGCAATGCGGAAATCCGCGATCAGATTCAATCGCTGGCCCGCACGCACGAAGGCGATCGGCGTACGGCCAACCTCAGGGAAATGCGACTCGAGGCGCTGAGGATGCTGCGGATTCTTCGCGCCTTCAAACCGCGATTGATTGGCAGCACGCTCACCGGGCACGTCCGCCGCGGCTCGGACATCGACATCCATGTCTTCGCCAGCAGTGTCGAATCGGTGACCGGAGCGCTCGATCACGAGGGCTGTCGCTACACGGTCGAGCGCAAGCAGGTTCGCAAGCACGGTGTCGAACAGACCTACACCCACGTGCACGTCGAAGACCGCTTCCCGATCGAGCTCACCGTCTACCCATCCAACATGGCCCACTACGTATTCAAGAGCTCGGTGACCGGCAAAGCGATCGAGCGCGTCAGCCGTGCCGAACTCGAGGAATTTCTCCAGCGCGAGTATCCGGATCTGGCACTCGAAGAAGAGATGACCACCGTCGAACAGCGACTCGATCGTTTTCAGGTGTACGAAAGCCTGCTGTTGCCGCTGGAGCATGTGCGACAAAGTCCCAAGTGGCATCCCGAAGGCGACGCGCTCTACCACAGCCTCCAGGTCTTCGATCTGGCCTGCGACCGGCTGCCCAACGACGAGGAGTTTCTACTGGCCGCCCTGTTGCACGACGTGGGCAAGGCCATCGATCCGCACGATCACGTGGCGGCGGGACTGGAGGCGCTGGGCGAGTGGATAACGCCGCGCACCGCCTGGCTGATCGAACATCACATGGAGGGTATGGCGCTCTTGAACGGCGCGATCGGCGCCCGGGCACGGCGGCGGCTCGAGGCCTCTGAAGACTACGAGGAACTGAAGATGCTTGCTGAATGCGACCGGGCAGGGCGCGTGGCCGGCGCCGATGCGCCGGAACTCGACGAGGCAATCAGCTACCTCCGCGAGCTGGCCCGCACGTGCGGCGAATAAGCGGCGCCCGCATCTCTCAGCCAAAGATCCGGTCGCGTCGCGCCTTGTTGTAGGCCAGCTTCTCGGCCTGGGTCATGCGGCTGAAATCGGGCGAGTCACCTGACTCGGCGATCACTGGGGCGTCCATGTTAGCCGTTGTCGAAGCGCCCTTCGACGTCGCCGAACATCCGCACGCGCTCGCAGTTTTCGATTCGCATCCGCAACCGCTCTTCGACGGCACCACTGCTGAACGATCGCCCGCTGGCGGAATCGCCGCGGGTACGCTCGTGCTCGAACCGTGGTAGCTCATCACGTTCGTCTCGATTTGCAGATCGTCTTCCAGACTGCGCTTGGGCTTGATATTGAGCTTGGACAGCACCGAGTGATAGGCGCGAACGGCTTCTTCCGGCGCGATTGCACCATCGGCGATCAGCCGCAAAAACTCGATGAACGCGAGCTGCGATTCGGCATTGTTGATCTTACGGCCGAATAGAGCAACGCGAGCGCCGTACTTTTTCGCTTCGGCCAACAGCTTGAAGGCGTCGAGCGTGGTTCCCGCCGCACCGCCGAGAATCCCGACTACGAGATGCGGATCGTACGCGACCAACTCCTCCATCGCCTTGGGCCCATGATAGACGACCTTGAGGAACAGCGGACGCGAAGCCGAAGGGACGCCGGCCAGTGTCCGCGCGATCGCATCATTCACGAACGACGGAATCTGCTCGTGCGTAAGGTCTGCCGGCGCGTTGGGATCGAAGACTTCGAGAAAGTGGTGGAAGCCCGTGCGTTCGGCTTCAGCGCGGAACTGCTTGTAGGTTTCCAGCGCCGCCAGATCTTCGTCGAGTCGGTTGTTGAACGTGATGCTATACAGTCCAAGATTGGCGCCGCGCGCCCTTTCGGCCGGCTGGCACTCGGTACGGCCGCACTGAATCTGATCGATTGACGCCGTACGAAACGGTCGCGAAGGCTCCGCGACGTAGCCGGCTCCGCGCAGGACAAAGATGTCGCTCGTATCGTTGGCTCGCGCCGCCGGGGTCACGGCACTGTTCTCGAAGAGGCCTTCCTGGATGGCGAGCTGATCGCATGTGCTGGCCGACATGAGCATGATGTCGACCAGGCCCTGCCGCACGATCTGGCGAATCTGTTCGCGGTATTCCGCCAATGTGCGGAAGCTCGGCTCACCGGCGTGCATCTCGGGCGAAAGACCAGGAGCGCCGACGCCGAACGCCATGTCGGCATCTTTCGCGTCCGCCAGAATGAAGTCCTTGGCGCCCGAAGGATCGGCGTGAATGGCGGCCAGCTTACGGTCTAGCGATTTTTCCATCGAATCAAGACTTCCGTCGTCCGCGATGCACTATGCCGGGCGGTGCCGATGCCGTCGAAGTGACGCCCCTACCGCACGGCGGCGACGCGCGACAACACCGTGTCGATCGTGCTCCGCAGTGCCTGACCGCTTGTCTTCATGCCCTGTATCTCCTTGGGCCACAACTCGAACTCATGAGTGGCCACCACTCCAGCTCGCCCCACAATCGTTGGGACGGAAAGCGAAACGTCGCGCAGTCCATAACAACCGTTCTGACGGCTCGACACGGGGAGAATCTGGCGGCGATCTTCGACGATGTTGGCAATCACGTCGCGAATGGCCAGGCCGACGGCGAAACCCGCGCCGCCCTTGCGTTTGATCACTTCCGCGCCGGAACCCTTTGTACGCTGAAAGAGCTCATTGTTGAGCGACGGCGTCCAGGCCGGGTGTTTCTCCAACGGCAGGGCAGCCACCGTGGCGCTGGACCAACACGGCACCATGCTGTCGCCGTGCTCGCCCAGAATGAGCGCCGAGACTTGTGTCGGCGGTGCGGCGATGCGTTCGGCAATCAAACTCTGAAAACGCAGCGTGTCGAGCAGCGTGCCCAAGCCTATGATTTGTGTGTTCGGCAGGTCGAGCAATTCGGTCGCCAAGTGCGTGAGCACGTCGACAGGGTTCGACACCACAAGCAGGACGGTGTCAGAACGCAGACCGGCGCGGCGAACCTCGTCCAGAATCGACACGAACAAATCGACGTTGCGATTGATCAAGTCGAGGCGGCTCTCATCCGGCTTGCGGCGCAGGCCGGCCGTAATGCAGATCACCTCGCTATCGGCGATGTGCTCGTAGCCGCCGGAAGTAATCGCCTGATCGGCGGTCGTGGCGCTGCCGTGCAGCAGGTCGAGCGCCTGCCCGGCGGCCAACTCGACGTTCACGTCCAACAGCGCGATCTCATTGCCAACGCCGCCAGTCTGCAGCGCAAATGCGGCGCACGATCCGACGAGGCCACCGCCGCCAATAATGCTGATCTTCATCCCGTTGTCTTTCTTGGCATCGGTCGCTGAGACGCCTGACGACTACTGCTGCTGAAGTGCGGAGATCACGCGATCGGTGATGGTTTGCACGAGCGTCTCTTCATCCATCGTCCGCAAGACGGCCGGAGCTGCTCCGCCTGGAGCCGACATGGCCTCGACGACATTTCGCTGAACACCACTTGCATCACCACCATGAGGCGACGCCGGAAAGGCGTTCGCGTCGACGCCGGCCCCACGCCAGCTCTCGCGAAACGTGTCGTTTGCACACAGGTCGCAGTCTTGCAGGTCGGCGCCTAGCCGCGGATCTTTGAAGCCCAGTCGCTGCTTGAGATCAAGCAGTTCCTGGGTCTGCTGCGGCGTGAAGTAATTCACCCGGCCCAGATTGCGCGAGAGCATCAGAATGCGGCAGTAGGCGTCGAGGATTTCCGTCCACCAGTACGCCTGTTCCAGCGATTCACCGAAGCTGACCGTGCCGTGATTGGCCAAAATCATCACGTTGCACTTGTCCACGTAGGGCAGCACCGTGTCCGCAAACTTCTGCGTGCCCGGCGTTTCGTACTCGGCAATCGGGACTTCGCCCAAGAAGACCTCGACCTCGGGCAGCACGCACTGTGGAATTGGCTCACGGGCCACGGCAAATGCCGTCGCATGCGGTGGATGGCAGTGCACGCAGGCTTTCATGTCCGGTCGCTGTTTCATGATGGCCAGATGCAACAGGACTTCGCTGGTCCGTTTGCGGCGGCCGGAAAGTTGATTGCCGTCCAAGTCGACCGTGCACATATCTTCGGGCTGCATGAAGCCCTTGCAGATCATCGTCGGCGTGCACAGCACTTCGTTGTCGCTCAGGCGATAAGTGATGTTGCCGTCGTTGGCCGCAGCGAAGCCGCGGTCGTACACACGGCGGCCGATTTCGCAGATTTCGCGTTTCAGTTGAAAAACGTTCATTATCCTGCCATTCGTCAGTTGATTGGTGTGTGACGGTGTTGTTTCTTGATTCGTTTGCTTACTTCAACGAACGCCGCGCGGGCACGAGATCGAGACTGTCGATGATTGCGGCGTTGGAGGCGTCGATCGGTTTGATCTCGGGCAGAAAGGGCTGCGCCGCCTCGGTTCCCTGAGAAACGGCCACCAGTGAGCCATTGCCCGCACTCAGATCGTCGTAGATCACGATCGCCTCGTCGCGCGCATCGCTGGTCCCCTGCAAGTTTTCCAGGCTGCGCGGAACGGCCAGGCAAAACCGCCCACCCTTCAGACTGGAGTGTGCGCGACTGAGCGTGACGGTGCCGATCACCTCCGCGACGATCATGTCGTGCTCCTCTTCAATTCCCTCTTCGCAACGCTGCCCGTTACCGCAACCGCTCCGGACACGTCGGCAGGCCGGCTGCAATGAACTGCACGGCGATTTGCTGCACCGCGTACTGCCCGACACGTTGTGCGTCGACGATGATCAGGTTTGCGCCGATGGTGCGCTTTACCTCTTCGAATTCTTCGCGATTGTTCACTGCCGCCGCCCGAACGGCAGCGTGACGGTTCGCTCGGCACGCGGCGGCAGCCGGCGAGTCGGTCAATAGCAAGCCTAGCTTTTCTCCGCTCGACACCGCCCCGACCACAACGTCGACTGCCTCGACGAATGTTGCCGCCCCGAGACGTTCCGGGGTGTGTCCTCGTTTCTGCAACCAGTCGATCAAGCCTATCGGGCAGGCCGCGGTATCGGCCGTCGCCACGACAAGTTGCGTCGCGCTTCCGGTGGCCCGAGCGTTCGTCGCCCGTTGCAGGCTGCCGCCCGCCTCTCGGATGACATCGCGCGCCGCCGGAGTAACGATCGTTCCAGGCGGCACGACGAGCGTCTGCCCCGGTTGCAATCGCTCAGTCACGTCGGACGCAGCGATGACGGGACGATCGATACGCAGTGCGGCCTGCTCGGTTTCCTCCGTGGTTCTTGGTTCGACAACGCGCCCGCTGAGCACTGCACCAGAGCGATCCTCGGTCAACCGCCGCATGACCTCGCGCACCACGAGATCGACGTCGATGTTGGCCGCGCTCGCGTCGGTAGATCGTCGATCCTTTCCTGGCGAAATCACGTCGATACGGTTCTCTGCTCGAAGTCGCTGGGCATAAGCACACAGTCGATCATGCTGTTCCCGATCCCGAGTCTCTCAGCCCGATCACCGACCACCGCGCCGGCGAGCGGTCGTCTCCAACCATCTCGCGCGTGCTGCGGCCGTCGTTGGTGATCACGACAACCTCTTCTTTTCCGGCCCCTAACATGTCGACGGCCAACTGCGGGGGACCGTCGTGGCTCTCCCCGTCGGACATCAGCGGCTGCACAAGCAGCAGGCGCCATCCAGACAGCGACGGATGCTTGACCGTCGACGTTACGCTGCCGATGACCCGTCCCAGTTGCATGGCATTGATTGCCGTGGATGAACGTTGTTGTGTTTTACCTGCCGAGGATCCGCAGGTCGTCGATCATCGAACAGCGGCGCTCGCGCGTGAAACTGAGCGGCGTGGTAACACCTTCGCCGGTCGGCGTAGCGATGGAGAACGACAGGTAACCCTCGCCACCCACGCCCAGCGACGCCATGCTCGGCCCGTTCTTGACGAACAGCGTTGTATCCATTGCGCGGCCCATCTTGGTCATGTTTCGCACGTTATTGGAGTGAATGATGCTCGTGTGACGATAGCCATGTTCGTAGTGCTTGGCTTTGGCAATCGCTTCGTCGACGTTTCGCGTGCGAACAATGGGCACGAAGGGCATCATCTGCTCGACGGCCACAAACGGGTTTGATTCGTCGGTCTCGCCAAACAGCAGCTCGGTCTTGGGCATCACGTTCTTGCCAACCGCCCGGGCCAGCACGGCTGCGTCTTGACCCAAATACTCTTTCGAAGGCACCAAATGCGTGTGCTGGCCTTCGCCGGTGGGAATCATGGCAGCCTTCGTCAAGGCGTCGACTTCGCGGCTATCGAGCCGCGCGGCGCCGGCTTGTTCGAGTGCGCTCATCAGCTTGTCAGCCACATTGGCCACCACGAACACCTCTTTCTCCGCGATGCACAACAGATTGTTGTCGTAAGCGCCACCTTGAATGATCGATCGAGCGGCGCGCGCTAGGTCGGCCGTCTCATCGACCACCACGGGCGGATTGCCCGGCCCGGCGACGATGGCCCGCTTGCCGCACTGCATGGCCGCGCGAGCCACACCGGGACCACCCGTGACGCAAATCAGCGCCACGCCGCGATGATTGAAGACCTGCTCGGCCGTCTCCAGTGTTGGCTCGGCAATCAGGCAGATAAGGTTGTCGATACCAATGTCGGCGGCGATGGCCTCGTTGAACCGCCGCACGCCTTCGGCTGCCACGCGCTTGCCGCTGGGATGCGGATTCACCACCAACGTGTTGCCGCCGGCAATCATGCTCACGGCGTTGCCCGTGATGGTCGGTAGCGAGTGCGTCACGGGCGTGATGGCGCCGATCACACCAAACGGCGCGTGTTCGATCACGGCCAATCCGTGGTCGCCGCTGTAGACTTCGCTGCGCAGAAACTCGACGCCCGGCGTGTCGCGACCGAGCGTTTCGAGCTTCTCGATCTTGTGTTCGAGCCGGCCGATCTTCGTCTCCTCCATCTCCATCGTGCCCAGCTCGACGCGTTGGTCGATGGAGATGCGCCGGATGTGATCGATGATCCGCCGCCGATCTTCTACGGTCCGCTCGCAGAGCCGCTCGAAAGCCTCTCCTGCCGCTGCGACGGCTTCGTCGACGCAATCGAAGATCCCGTGCCGCCCGTGATGGCCGCGTCCTGTCGGAGTCGGCGGTGCACCCGTCATCTGGGAAAGCACTTCCTGGACGACGCTGCGAATCAAAGTTTCGGTGGTTTGCATGGTATTGCTGATCTGGTGGAATCAAGTGCCGTTGATACGTGGTCCGTCTCGTTGCGCGCCGCGATCAGTGGCCGGACGTCGCCTTGTCGTTCTCGCGGTGAAATACGCAGTCGTGGTCGACGTGCACGCTGTCGACGATGCCGATGATCGCCGCGTCGACCGGCAGTGACTTTGTCTCCGGTGTCAGTCGGGCGCTGGAGCCTTGCACGATCAAGACGAATTCCCCTTCGCCGGCGCCGACCGTATCGACGGCGACGAACGTGCGTCCCGTGGCCTTCAGCCGCGTACGATCAGCCTCGTCGACGCGGTAAGGCTCCACGATCATGAGCTTCTGGCCGACCATCGTGTCGACCTTTTGGGTGGCTACGACGTGCCCGGTGACTTTGGCGACGAACATGCGATCAGGCCTCCAGCAGTCGGCGGACCTCGCGGGCGACGACCAGTTCTTCGTTGGTGGGGACAACCCAAATCTGCACGCGGCTGCCGTCGGTGTGAATCGATCCTTCTCGTGGCGCCGAACTGTTGGCCGCCTCGTCGAGCAGTATGCCCAGTTCATCCAGCCCCGCGCACACGAGCTGCCGGACGTCGACGCCGTTTTCGCCAATGCCGCCAGTGAAGACGATTGCCTCGGCACCGCCCAGTTCGACGAGATACGCGCCCAGATAGTGCCGCACCGAGGCGATGAACACGTCGAGCGCCAACCGAGCTCGCTCGTCACCGCTGGCGGCGGCTTGTTCCAAATCGCGGACATCCCCGCTGGTGCCACTGAGCCCCAAGAGCCCGCTGCGGCAGGCCAGATCATCGAGCAACTCGTCGAGCGACTTGCCCAGCCGCTCCATCAGCACCGGCAGCGCGAAGACGTCGAAGTCGCCTACGCGGTTGTTGTGTGGCAGCCCAGTCTGCGGGCTCATACCGAGGCTGTTCGCGACGCTCTGCCCGCCACGTATGGCGCACAGGGAGGCCGAACCGCCCAAATGGCACGAAATCACCCGGGCATCCTCGCGGCCCAGCAACTCGGCCATACGTCCGGCGATGTAGCGGTGGCTCGCGCCATGAAAACCCCACCGCTGCACGCCATGTTGCTCGGCCCACTGGACCGGAACGGCGTAGTGCCTGTTGCCCGCGGGAATCGTCGCGTGAAAGGCCGTCTCGAACGCTGCCACCAAGGGAATCTCCGGAAGTCGTTCGGCCAACAGTCTCATCGCACGCACGTAAGGCGGGTTGTGTGCGGGTGCAACTCGCGCCATCGACTCCATGTCCGCCAGTACGTCAGTCGTCACGCGCTGCGCTCCGCTAGTGAGTCCACCATGCACCGCCTTAAAGCCAATGCCCGCCACCTCAGCCGCGTCGCCCAAGCAACCGGATTCCGAATCCGTGAGCTGCTCCAGACACAAACGGACAGCTTCGGCGTGGTCGGGCACCTGACGTTCGTCATCCCGGCGGTTGCCGCCCACTTCGACAAACAACCGGCTCGATGAGCTACCAATGCGTTCGATGCCGCCGCGCGCGAGCTGCTGCTCGCCGTGCATGTCAAACAGGCGATACTTGAAGCTCGTCGAACCGATATTGGCAACGAGAACCTTCACGATGAATCCGTCCTCCGCCGACCATCGCGATGACAGCCGGCTGGCATTCGGCGAAAAGCCTGTACTGGCCCCCTCGCCGCACTACTCCAAGTAAGCAGCAATCAGGCCCTCGGCTGGCCGCGGAATGACGTGACTGGCCACCAGCTCACCAATCTGCGAGGCGGTCGAGGCACCGGCTTCGACGGCCGCACGGACGCTGCCGACGTCGCCGCGGACGATGGTCGTCACATAGGCGCCGCCGATCTGAATCTGCTTGACGATGTCGACGTTGGCCGCTTTGGCCATGGCGTCGGTGGCTTCGACCAGCGCGATCAAGCCTCGCGTTTCAATCAATCCGATCGCGTCTTGCATGGTGTTGACCCTTGTGCAAATGAAGTGTGTTGTTGATGCATGCCGCTAGGCTTTCGCGGTCCGCGTCGAGCGGCCGCTGACGCCACTGGGAAGAACAGTCGGCAGGTCTTCATGCGGTCGTGGAATGACCTGCACGGCCACCACTTCGCCAATCCGCGCCGCGGCCGAAGCCCCGGCATCGGTTGCCGCCTTTACGGCGGCCACGTCGCCGGTGACGAATGCCGTGACGAGACCACTGCCGATCTTGGACCAGCCCATGAACTCGACGTTGGCAGCTTTGATCATTGCGTCGCTGGCCTCGAACAAGGACACGAGCCCCTTGGTTTCGATCATGCCTAGCGCTTCCATCGATTTGGCCATCTCTTGGTACTCCCGTTCGCAGGAAAGATCGCTTCGGTTACTGTTTCAAAAGTTCCACGTGATCCGCGTGATCGAGATCGGCGGCGTTGCCTTCATCCGTGTCCAGATGCACTTCCAGCTTGCTCGTGGCGTCCGCCCGCACGAGCAGGTCTTCGAATACGACGGTGCACGTCGACCGCACCCGGAGGCTCATGCGGTGGCCCGGCTCGACGCCATAGTGCGCCGCATCATTGAGGCTCATGTGAACGTGCCGCTCGGCGCGAATCACGCCCTCGCTCAGCTCGACCACGCCTTGCGGTCCCACGAGCACACAGCCCGGCGTATCGCTGATCTTGCCGCTGGCTCGCACCGGGGCATCGATTCCCAGTGAGATACAATCGGTGAACGCCAGCTCCACCTGACTGTGCGGGCGCGTGGGCCCAAGCACGCGGACGGCGGGCAACATTCGCCGCCGCGGGCCAACGACCATCACGGTCTCTTCGGCCGCGTAGAAACCATCCTGGTAGAGGGGCTTCATCGGCGTGAGCGTATGGCCCACTCCGAAGAGGGTCTCCACATGCTCATCGGTGAGATGCAGATGCCGCGCGGAGACGCTGACCACCAACTCCGGCGATTCGCTGCGGCCGCCGACGTTGCGCAGTACGATCTCACGCACGATGCGCTCAACCGTACCTCGATCGATCGTGCTCGTCGTGCTCATCGCAATACGACTATTGAACTCTCAAGCAAGCTGATTCAGCCGTTGTCCGTCTCGCCGGCCATGTGCAACTCGACGCCGGCTGCCACGACTTTGCTCCGCCAGTCTTCGGTGATTTCGTTGTCGACAACCAGATGATCGATCGCGTCGAGCTCACACAGGTGAGCCAGACTCTGCCGGCCAAACTTGGTGCTGTCGGCCACCACGATCACCTCGTCCGACGCCTGCATCATGGCCTGTTCGGTCTGCACCAGGAGCAGGTTGCTGTTGTAGTAGCCGCGCTCGGTAACGCCGCCGACGCTGAGCACGGTCCGCCGCACCCCCAGCGACCCAAGCATCTCGTTGGCATAGGGTCCGAGCATCACGCCCGTGCGGGGATATACGTACCCGCCGACGAGCACCAAGTCGGTATCGACGTTCGAAGCAAACAGGTTGGCCACCGGCAGGCTGTTGGTCACCACCTGCAGCGTCCGCCCCACCAGCAGCCGCGCGACCTCGTAAGTTGTCGTTCCCCCATCGAGCAGTACCGTGTCGCCATCCTCGATCAGCGTGGCGGCGACTTCCGCGATGCGGCGCTTCTTGTCCCACTGCTCCGGTTGCCGCTCTTCAAAGTGCGGTAGCTGCGGACGGTCGCCCGCGTAGAACACGCCGCCGTGCGTCCGCTTTGCCGAGCCGGCCTCCTCCAACTGGTCCAGGTCGCGGCGAATCGTGGCCTTCGAGACCTGCATCTCTTCGGCCAGCTCCGGCAACGACGCAAACCCCCGCAAGCGAACGAGTTCCAGCAATCTACTGCGACGTTCCTCAGCCAACACGAGAGCACCGCCCTGTGCACGGAGACACTGGTTTCTGCACGATTATGAACATATTTGTGATTGATTGCAATCATTTATTGACACATTTCAGCGTCAAAATGCGCACAACGTCGAGCGTATCGTGTCACCCATGCGCTGGTTTTTGAGGACTTTCGTGCATGCGACGAGCGTCTGGTCGATCGGGCGACGCCGCCGGAAAATGTCTCCATGCCCCGGGTTCTGCACATGTTCCGCACGCTCGACAGCCCGCCGAAAGCCCCTGCGGTAAACGGCGTCAGGCTACGGAACTACGAGAGACCTGCCGACATCGAACGGTGGCTGGAACTGCGCCGCCGCTGCTTTGCCCGAGAGCGGCTGGGAGTCGAAAGTTGGGCAGCAGCGGATTTCCACCGCGCCGTACTGGAGCAGCCGTGGTGGAATCCCGCACGGCTGTGGTTTGCAGAGCGCAAAGGACTCCTGCGGACATCAGGCGCGCCGGCCGGAAGCGTCATCCTTGCCGACCGCGCGACAGAGAACGGCACCGTCCCTGTCGTTCACTGGCTCATGGTCGCGCCCAGCTTCCGCGGCCGCGGTATCGGGCGGCTGCTGCTCACCGCCCTGGAAACCACTTGCTGGGAGAACGGCTGCCGCGAGATCCGACTGGAGACCTACGCCGAGTGGACTGCAGCCGTCGGGCTGTACAAGGCGCAGGGGTACGAATTAGTGGATGACGAGAGCTAGGTTACATCAATCATGGCGCCGATTCTCGCGTCGGCAAGCGTCCACACCCCGCACGCGATCTCGCGACCAATTGGGAGACGGCCATGGTTGCAGCCCAGCGTTCAGAGCTTCTCAACCAAACAAGACCAACCCAGGAAACGTGCCTGGAAGCTCGGCGCTTCATCGAATCGGAACTCGTGTAAGTCCAGAATGTGAAACGAGGGGCCGAGCTCGTCACGAATCTCCTTCTCGGTAACCACCGGTGGGCCGGGGTCGTGGGGCTCACGCGCGTTGCCGGCCAGAATCAGTCCTCTGGCACCCGAAGCTAACTGGTGTGCGACGTTCGCCGCGTACTCATCCGACGCGGCTCGGCGAACCGCGTGGTAACAACCGCGATCGAAGAAGAACTCAAACTGGCCATCAAATTCAGGCAAGTCGAACACATCGGCCACGATGAACTGCACTTTGACCCCGGCGGCACGAGCGCGTCGTTCCGCCTGCTCGACCGCCAGCGGAGCCACGTCGATGCCGGTGACCTCGAAGCCCTGCTGTGTCAGCCAGACACTATTGCTTCCGGTTCCGCAGCCCAACTCGAGCGCACGACACGGCTGTATCGAGTCTTGGCTGACGACACGCTGCAACTCGGAAGAAGGCCGCCCCGTGTCCCAAGGCAGATCACCGACCCGATAGCTTTCGTTCCAATCTCTGTGTTCTGTCATGACCATTGCTCAACGAGCCCGTAAGACGCCGTCAACCGATCATGCGTCCGCGTCATCAATCCGCACGCGCGATCCCTCGATGTGCAGCCGGCCGGCGGCGAACAGGCGGAGGGCCTCGGGATAGGCTTCGCATTCGGAGGCGAACACCCGGGCGGCGAGCGACTCGGGCGTGTCGTCGGCGCGGACTTCGACGGTCCGCTGCAGAATGATCGGGCCGTGGTCGTACTCGTCGTCGACGAAATGCACGGTGCAGCCGCTCTGTTTCTCGCCGGCGGCCAACACCGCCTCGTGCACGCGGCGGCCGTAGAAGCCTTCGCCGCAATACGCAGGAATTAGCGCCGGATGAATGTTGAGCACGCGGCCGACGAAATCGTCGGGCACCCGGATGCGCTTGAGGAATCCCCCCAGCACAACGACATGGACATCCGCCGCGCGGACAGCCTCGAAGAGCGGTTTGCTGAACGCGGCGTCGTCGGCATAGTCACGACGCAACACGACCTGCGTGGGAATGCCGGCCTCCTTGGCAATCTCCAAGCCACCTGCTTTCGAGTTGCTGGAGACAACCAGTCGTACCTCCGCGTCGAGTTGGCCCGCAGCGATCTTCTCGAGCAGATTGCGGAGCGTCGTTCCGCCACCCGAGATGAAGACGGCCAGCCGCAGCGGTGAGTACTTGGGACGTGTGGACATGGCGGGCCATGGCCCTGGGACGACGAAACCAGCAACGCAGGACTGCGCGAGTCAGGGGATTCTCAAGCCGGGCCGCTGCTGGCAGCAACCCGGACGTACAAGTCGAGCTCGTGGTCGTCGATCTTGATGACCTTGGCCTCCGCACCATTGAGCGATTCGTAAGCGACGTCGACCGCCAGCGTCTCGCGTTTCACATAGTCTTCGAACTGTTGGAGCGCCGCACGAAGCGGTTCGCTTGCCGTCACGAAGCCGAGATGGATGCGATCGGTATACTCGCAGTCGAGCTCCTTGCGGCGACTCTGCACGGCGTGCGTGGCCTCGTTCACCCAGCCTTCAGCCACCAGCGCTTCGTCGAGCTGGGTGGAGAGCACCACCACGGCCGCGCGATTGTGAGCAGCGGTCCAGCCCGGTTTCGGTTCCAGTCGGACCTGGACATCCTCGCGATCGAGCGTCACGGGGCCGTCGGGCAGTTCGAGCCCGATCTCGCCGTCGCGATCGAGACTGGCCAGTAGCGAAGCGCCGTCTGCTTCGCCCAGCGTCTTGCGCAGCGCTGGAATGCGTTTGCCTAGCTTGGCGCCGAGCCGCTTCAGATCGGGCAGCACCTTGAAGGTGATGTATTGTTCGGCCGAGGTCGGGAACTCCAGTTGCTTCACATTCAGCTCATCGCGCACCAGCGCCGCGTGATCTTCCAGCCAGCCGCGTTGCGACGGATTGGCCAGCACGATTTCCACTTTCCCGAGCGGCTGTCGCACCTTGAGCTGAGCCTGCATTCGGGCGCTCCGCCCCAGCGATACAACGTCGCGCACCAACTGCATTTGGTCAGAGAGTGCTTCATCCATTCGCTGCGAGTCGGCTGCCGGATAGTCGCAGAGATGCACACTTTCGACGGCCCTCTTGCCGAAAGGACCGGCGACCAGCCGCTGCCAGAGCACCTCGGCGACAAAGGGTACGAACGGCGCAATCAGCTTGCTCGTGGTGAGCAGACACTCATAAAGCGTCCAGTAAGCGTCCTGCTTGTCGGCATCGAATCCACTCCGCCAAAACCGTTCCCGGCTGCGGCGGACGTACCAATTGCTCAGCGCATCGAGGAATGACGTCAAATGACCAGCGGCCGCGAAATTGTCATAGGCGTCCATCCGCTCGA
The DNA here is from genome assembly GCA_938003525.1 of uncultured Planctomycetales bacterium. Lineage (GTDB taxonomy): Bacteria > Planctomycetota > Planctomycetia > Pirellulales > JAEUIK01 > CALKYM01. The sequence goes on from CALKYM010000053.1 coordinate 52,556, forward strand.
CGACGGCCGCCGTGGCTTTCTCCAGTTCGCCGATGATCCAGCGATCCAACTCCGATCGCTCGCTCACGTCCCGGTAGCCATCCGCGCCGGACAACGCGTCGCTCGTCAATTGGTCGACGTCGCCGCTCACGGCCTTCGCGGGATCAAACCCGTCGATGTTGGCGTAAATGACCAGGAAACTGTACGTGTTCCATAGCCGCAGCAGGAACTCCGGGATGCTTTCGCGGATGGCCTGTTCGCTGTAGCGGATCGACGTCCAGGGTGGCTGGTTGGCGAAGAAGTACCAGCGCAGCGCGTCCGCCCCGTAGCGGTCGAAGATCTCGTTCGGCTCGCGGTAGTTCCGCTTACTCTTGGACATCTTCCCGCCGTCTTCGCCCAGCATCAGCCCCAGGACGATGCAATTGCGAAACGGGTGCGGGAACGAATGCTCGGGCGCATTCGTCGCGGTCTCATCGGGCGATGCGCCAAACAGCAGTGTGCTGATGGCCAACTGGCTGTAGAACCAGCCGCGCGTCTGGTCGATCGCTTCGCTGATGAAATCGGCCGGAAACTGCGCCTCGAACTGATCGCTGCCCTGCTGCGGATAGCCCCACTGCGCGAACGGCATGGCGCCGCTATCGAACCAGCAATCGATCACCTCCGGCACGCGCCGCATTCGTGCGCCCGGAGCCTGAGGCGAGTCGTAGGTAACGGCGTCGATGTACGGTTTGTGCACTTTGAGGTGCGGCGAAAGGTCGGGGTTTGCCCTTAGTGCCTCTTCCCAAACTTCCGTGCCTGAGACGCCCGGCTTGCCCAGCAACTCGTCGTAGCTGGCCACGGCCTCCATGTGGCCCGTTTTCTCGCACAGCCAGATCGGCAGCGGCGTGCCCCAGTAGCGCTCGCGCGACAGTGCCCAGTCGACGTTGGATTCGAGGAAGTTCCCGAAACGACCGTCGCGAATGTGTTCGGGCAACCAGTTGATGCGGGCGTTGTTGGCCAGCATCTGATCGCGGAACTGCGTGGTACGGATGAACCAGCTTTTGCGCGGGTATTGAATCAGCGGATCCTCTTCGGCGCGCCAGCAAAACGGATACTCGTGCAGGTACTGCTCCTGGTGCACCAGTTTTCCCTCGCGCCGCAACTGGCGTGAGAGGTCTTTGTCGGCTTCCTTGACCCAGCGGCCGGCATAGGCGGGAAACTCGTCGGTAAACTTGCCATCGGGGCCGACAGCGCAGATCAACTCAGGTCCGGCGCCGTCCGCGAACCGCGCCATTTCCTCTTGCAACACTTCGTAGTCCACTTCGCCGAAGGCGGGCGCCTGGTGGACGATGCCGGTGCCTGACTCGATCGTCACAAAATCTGCCTGCACGACACGCCACATGAGGAAGTCCTGTCCTCCTTCGTGCAGCGTGCCTTGCGACTCACCGAGCTCGTTGTAGTACTCGTCAAAAGGTGGCCGATATCGCCGGCCAACGAGCTTCGTGCCGGGGAACGTTTCTTCGACGGCCAGCTCACACTTAAACTTTCCGGCCAGCGCCTCGACCAGAGCCGCTGCGACGATCATCTTCTCCGGACCATCATCAACGCGGCAGCGCGCGTATTCGACTTGCGGATGCACGGCGGCGTATTGGTTGCTGGGCAGCGTCCATGGCGTGGTGGTCCACACGATCAGTGAAGTTTCGGGCTCATCAACCAGCGGAAAGCGCACGAAGACGCTGGGATCGGCCACCTCGCGATAACCTTGCCCAACTTCACCCGAGCTGAGCGCCGTGCCACCCTGCGCCCACCACCAGACGATCTTGTGGCCTTGATACAAGAGCCCGCGCTGAAAGAGCTGTGCCAGCGCCCACCACACGCTCTCGACGTAGCTCTGGTGGTACGTAACATAGGCCTCGTCCATATGGATCCAAAAGCCCAGCCGTTCGGTGAGCCGCTCCCACTCTTGCGTGTAGCGAAACACGCTTTCCAGGCAGAGGTGGATGAACCGCTCGACGCCGTACTCCTCGATCTCCTCCTTGCTGTGGATGCCAAGCTCTTTGCAAACCTCAACCTCGACGGGCAGGCCATGCGTGTCCCAACCGGCTTTGCGCTCGCAGAGCTGGCCGCGCATGGTTCGGTAGCGCGGAAAGAGGTCTTTGATGGCACGCGTCAGGCAGTGCCCCGGATGCGGGAGACCGTTGGCAGTGGGCGGTCCCTCGTAGAAGACGAACCGCTGTGCATCAGCGCGCCGTGCGAGCGACTTCTCGTAGATTTGCCTGTCGCGCCAGTGGCGACGGATTTCGTCTTCGAGCTTGGGAAAGCTGACCTGAGACTCGGGGGCGGGAAACATCGGCGTGGCGAACTCACAGCGGCGCGGCTAGGCGTGGCCTGCGCTTCAGGACGTGCTGCGCGCGGCCGCAGCGCCGCACGATCGGCAAGACGCTGAGTAAACCACGGTACTGATTCTTTTGCAATTGCGGCAAATGGCGCGGCAGAGAACCTGTCGCGAGCTAGTTGCGACACAGCGGTCCGGGCTTGAGTTACCCTGCCATCTCCGCCAGCACGCCGTGCACGATGCGGCGTAACTTGGGCTCGGCTTCGTTGGCCGTGGTGATGATCTCGTCGATGTTCACCGGCTGCAAGGCATCCGGCAGACACATGTCGGTCACGATCGAGAGACCGAGCACACGCAGACCCGCGTGTGCCGCGACAATCACCTCGGGCACCGTCGACATTCCAACAACATCGGCGCCGATCATCCGCAAAAAACGGTATTCGGCCCGCGTCTCCAAATTCGGTCCCGTCACGGCGACGTACACGCCGCGATGCGCCACGACGTCCGCGCGCCGCGCCACCCGCATCGCGACGTCGACCAGTTCGAGATCGTAGGGCTCACACATGTCCGGAAAGCGCGGGCCGAGATTGTCGTCGTTGACACCGATCAGCGGGTTGTCGCTCATCAAATTGATGTGGTCTTCTATGACCATGATGTCGCCGCTCGCGTATTGCGGGTTCATGCCACCACCCGCGTTCGAGACGACGAGCGTCTTCGCCCCGAGGGCCTTCATTACGCGCACGGGAAACGTGATCTGCTGGAGCGAGTAGCCCTCGTAGGCGTGCAAGCGGCCTTCCATCGCCACGACCGAATGCCCCTCGAGCCGGCCCAAGACCAGGCGGCCGGAGTGCCCTACGGTCGTTGACTGTGGGAAGTGGGGAATCGCTTCGTACTGAAACGATGCTTCGACGTCGATCTGTTCGGCCAGGCCTCCCAAGCCCGTGCCGAGGATGACTCCCACTTGAGCAGGCCCCTGCCACTTCTTGCGAATGGCGGCGGCCGCTTCATCGATTTGCGCAGCGAGCTCCAGCATGGCTCAGTCGTCCTCGTCTTCGAACCCGTCGACGTATTCGCCATTGCCGGTCGCGTGACCGAGCGCATCGCCGTCATCCATGCCTTCGATGTCTTCGTCGCCGAGATCTTCGAAGTCTTCGTCGAAGTCGTCGTCGAAATCATCGAAGTCGTCGTCATCGCCGTCGTCGTCCAATTCGTCGTCGTCGTCGTCTGCTGCCGCACAGCGGGGCGTGGTGATGAGGTCCGGGCCACGCGATTCGCCGCGTGCCCACTCGTCCAAATGCCAAGGCGCGAGCTCAAGTTGTGCGTTGTCTGGTGCGGACATAAGGATGGACACGACAGGCTCCTCGAATACGTTGGCCCGGCAACGAGCCGATCTGTTTTTCGTCCGAGCTATGCGACGGCTGCCGACGAACGAGAACGACTGCGACGCCCTACACGCCGACAAGCGGTGTTAGTAGCCCACTCCCGCGTGTAGTGTCAAGCGTCTGGGACTGGCAGGACTTGGCGAGGCACTCCCTCGTTCTTGCGGGCGTTATGGCCAGCGAAGATCCGCCGCGTTGTAGACCAACCGGGCAAAGTCACGAGCCGCTGATCGTGTCGAACCAGAGGCTGCCGTTACAGCGTCGTCGCCACCTCCGAAGCTGAATAACCGAGAGGCCCTAAGCTGCATTGACCATGATGCTTAGGCCTCGTAGACTGCGGAGTCAGGCCCATCCGGCGCCGGGTAGTACGCCTGGAACCGCTCGGCGGCCAGAAGCCCCGACGAGGCCCACAGAGTAGTTTTGAAAGGATCGGCGAGTCGCGATGAGAGCCGATCTGGGCCAACCGAGAATCCGAATTGTTTTCGGACCACTAGTCGAACTCTAGCCACCCCCGCTCCCCACGACGCTCCGCATGGGTGTTCGACGCGCCATCATCAGCGATGTGCACAGCAACCTGGAGGGACTCCAGGCCGTGCTGGCCGACATCAAGCAGCAGGGGATTACGGAGATTTATTGCCTGGGCGACATCGTCGGATACGGTCCCAATCCGCGGGAATGCATCGACCAGATCATGTCTTGCAACGTCTGCCTGTTGGGAAACCACGATCAGGGGGCATTATTCGATCCTGAAGGCTTCAACGCGGGGGCCGAACGGGCCATCTTCTGGACGCGGCAACAGCTCGAAAGCCAGAGCGGCAACCCCGACGACAACGCCCGCCGCTGGGACTTCCTCGGCGAGCTACCCCGCAATCGACGTGAGAACGGCCTGCTGTTCGTTCACGGATCGGCCCGCAATCCGCTCAGCGAATACGTCTTCCCAGAAGACATCTACAACCAGCGAAAGATGGAAAAGATCTTTTCGCTGATCGAACAGCACTGCTTCCAGGGTCACACTCATGTGCCCGGGGTGTTCACCGACGGCTTGCAGTTCCACAGCCCCGATGAAATCGGCTACCAGCATCGACTAGGCGAGGGAAAGACGATGGTCAACGTCGGCTCGGTCGGACAGCCTCGCGACGGCGATCCTCGGGCCTGTTACGTCGTGCTCGAGGACGACCTGGTGACGTTCCGGCGTGTGGAATACCCGGTTGAAGAGACCGTCCGCAAGATCTACGACACGCCCGAGCTGGATAATTTTCTCGGCGACCGGCTCCGCGACGGGCGCTGATTTGCGGGCTTTCGCCTCCTGCGCCGCCGAAAGAAGCCCACGCGTGGGCCGAATAGCCTCAGTGGCGGCCAAGTGGCCTCGGCAAGCGTGCTACAGAACGTAGAATGGCGGAGGCGGTCGGCCTGTTGAGCCAGCCCAGCGGCCGTCAGAAACGCGGGCTGGAAGCGCCACGACGCGGCAGCACGCATCTTCTCCGTCGCGGCAAATTGCCCCCAGAAAGCACTAGGGCATGGATCGACGTTTCCTGGCATTCCTGCTGGTTGCACTCGTCATTCTGACAGCCAACCAATTCATCGTGGCGTGGCTCTTTCCCCCGCCGCCGCGACCTGCCGCGCAACAAGCTGATGCCCAGCCCGGCGATGACGCTGCTGTCGACGCAGATGCCGCTCGGCGTGACGGTCGGGAAGGCCCAGCCGGTGATGCTGCTGCACCGCCAGGCGATGAAGCCACCGAGTCAGACGTAGCCGGCGAAGCCGACACTGAACTGGTGGCCGGTGGCGCGGCCGACGATGCCGAAGCGGCGGTTGAAGAACATCCCGAAAAGTTCGCAACTTTGGGTTCGGTCGACCCCAGTAGCGGCGCGCGGCTGCTGGTCGTCTTCAGCAGCCAGGGCGCGACCATCGATCGAGTCGAGATGGCCGAGCCCAACTTCCGCGACATCGAACGCCGCTGGGGTTATCTCGGCTATCTGGCCGTCGAGCTGCCCGATAGCCAGGCTGGCGCTCGAGTGCGACTCGTCCCGCCAGGCACGCCAGCAGAAAGCGCTGGACTGCGCCCGGGTGATTTGATTGTGGCCGTCGACGGCAACCCAATCGGGAGTCCGAAAGGTCTTGACGCCGTACTAGAAACGACGAAGCCCAACCAGGAGATCCGCCTCACTGTCGAACGTGCTGAGGAGATACTTGACCTGGTCGCCAAACTCACGCGGCGCCCACTGCATCTCATCGAACCTGAATCAACCGACGGCGCCCCGCGCGATCCGCTCTCGTTTCGCATGACGCTCGCGGAATTGGACGGACGCGAGAAACCAGAAGACGCAGAAATCGCCGACCTCGATTTGCTCGACGCCAACTGGGAACTGGCAGCCGCCGACGAGAACCACGTCGAGTTTCGCCAAAGTGTGCCTGGAGCCGATCTGCAAGTCTTCAAGCGGTTTTCTGTTTCGCCACCCGCTGAAAACGATCCCGGCTACGCCATCGGGATGGAGATCGAGATTCGCAACTCGGGCGACGCGGGCAGCACGCACGAGGTTGCCTACTGGCTCCAGGGCCCCAACGGACTGCCCCGCGAAGGTTGGTGGTACGCCCAGCGCGTCAGCCGCAGTTGGTCCTCGACCGGCCTGCGCGATGTCATCGTCGGCCTGGATCACGGCGACTACATCGAGCACGGCAGCAAGCGCTGCCTGGAGATCATCGACGACGAGCCCATCTCACCGTGGACGTTACCCGTCGAGTACATCGGCGTCGATGCCCAGTATTTCACGGCCGTGCTGATGCCCGACCCCGCAGGAGCCCGGGCGGGCGACGCTCGCTGGTTTGAGAGCAGCGTGCCGGTGCAGCTCGGCCCGATTCCCGACGAGTCGCGTAAGCGGAACCTGACCAACGTCACGTTCGAGCTCACAAGCGTCACGCAATCGCTTGTCCCCGGCGACCGGATACTGCACGACTTTCAGATCGTGCTCGCGCCCAAGAAACCAGAGGTGCTGGCCAACTACGGGCTCGACCAGCTCTTGTACTACGGTTGGTTCAGTCCGGTGTCGAAGCTGCTGCTGGTCGTGCTGCACTTCTTCCACGACTACGTGACGTTCGGCAACTACGGCCTGGCCATCATCATGCTCACGGTGATGGTCCGCCTGTCGATGTTCCCGCTCAGCCGCAAACAAGTGCAGGGCATGCAAAAGATGCAGGAGCTGCAACCCGAAATGCAGCGGCTGCAAGAGAAATACAAGAACGACCCGCAGAAGCGTCTGCAGGCCCAACAGAAGCTGTTCCGTGAGGCCAATTACAACCCGCTGAGCGGCTGTCTGCCGGTGCTCATACAGTTGCCGATCTTCATCGGGCTGTACCGTGCACTGTTGGTCGACGTCGAGCTGCGGCAGGCTCCGCTGATCACCGAGTCGCTCGGTTGGGCCTCGAATCTGGCGGCCCCCGACATGCTGTTCAACTGGGAGAGCTTCATGCCGTCGTTCGTCGTCGGCTTGTTGGGTCCGTATTTCAATCTGCTGCCGCTGGCCACCGTGGGCTTGTTCCTCTGGCAGCAAAAGATGTTCATGCCGCCGCCCACCACCGAGCAGCAGGCGGCCACCCAGAAGATGATGAACGTGATGATGGTCTTCATGGGCTTCTTGTTCTTCAAGGTACCCAGCGGCCTGTGCGTCTACTTCATCGCCTCCAGCTTGTGGGGTATTCTCGAGCGAAAGCTGCTGCCACGCGCCGCTCCGGCAGGCGACACGCCATCGTCGGGAGGCGGCAAGTCATCGGGTGGGGGTGGTTCCGGGCCCTCGCGCGGCAAAGCTCCCGACAAGTCGCCCTCGCCCATCGAGCGGCTGGCCCAGTGGGCCGACAAGCAGAACGGCGCCAACGGCAACCGCTCGCCACAGAAACGCCGCAAGCAGAAGCGCCGCTAGTTCCGATTGAACGTCTCGCGATGTCGCCGTGAGCCCCGGTCACGGCAGGGACGGGCGTCTTTATGAGCTACGACCCGCGCGAGACGATTGTCGCACCGGCGACGGCCCCTGGCGGCGCGGCCGAAGCCATTGTTCGCATCAGCGGCCCCGATCCTTGGGCGGCCATCGAAGCGGTCTTTCGCTCGGACGTCGACTCCCCCACCGAACTCGAGTCCGCTAGGGTTCTCACGGGCCGCCTCGCAACAGGGTTCTCCCAGCCGATTCCCTGCCAAGCCTACGTCTGGCCCACGTTGCGGAGTTTCACGCGTCAGCCGACGGTCGAATTGCATCTGCCCGGCTCACCGCCGCTGGTGGCAGCGACCGTCGAGGCGCTCTGTCAGGCGGGCGCCCGCCTGGCGGAGCCGGGCGAGTTCACGCTGCGGGCCTTTCTCGCCGGCCGCATCGATCTGCCGCAGGCTGAAGCGGTGCTCGGCGTGATCGATGCTCCCGATTCAGAACGACTGCAGACCGCGCTTGCGCAGCTCGCCGGTGGACTCTCGCAACCATTGGGACAACTGCGCGAGCGGCTTCTCAATCTGCTGGCCGAACTCGAGGCGGGTCTCGACTTCGCCGACGAAGACATCGAGTTCGTCTCGCCCAAACACCTCGTGAGCGAACTGACCGCCGCATACCAACTCGTCACTGACACCGCAGAGCAAATGGCGACGCGCACCGCAGCTCCGGACGGCGCACGGGTCGTCCTCACCGGCTGGCCGAATGTCGGCAAGAGCCGCCTGTTCAATGCCTTGGCCGGCCGCGAGCAAGCGATCGTCTCTCAAGTACCAGGCACGACCCGCGACTATCTGGTTGCCGAAATCACGATCGGTGGCGTGACGTGCGAACTGACCGACACGGCTGGATGGGAACCTGATAGCAAATCGCACGAACGACGAGACGTCGAAATCTCAAACGCCGCGCAAGGCCAAACGCAGCAACAATCGTCGATCGCCGATGTGCGGCTCGTCTGCATCGATGGCTCGCGCATGCTGCTGCCCGCCGAGCGAGTGTGGCTGGAGTCAATCACTGAAGGAGAAGCGGTCTACGTCCGCACCAAGTGCGATCTGCCCGATCAGACGGACTTCTACGCCGCGGCCATCGCAGTCAGCAGCGTCACCGGCACGGGGCTGGACGCCTTACGCAGCGCACTGGCTGATGTACTGTCGTCCCGCCAATCGACCACCGCGAATTGCGTGGCCACTACCGCCGCCCGCTCGCGCACGGCCCTGCGCCACGCGAGTGAATGTCTGGCCCGCGCTATTGAACTGACCGAGCAAGGCGGCAGCGAAGAGCTCATCGCCTCCGAACTCCGCGTCGTTCTGGACTCCCTTGGACAAGTCCTCGGGGCAATCTACACCGACGACGTCCTCGACCGCATCTTCAGCCGGTTTTGTATTGGGAAGTGATGCGGCAATGGCTTTGATAGATTCGATTGCCACTACAACCGCGCGACCACATCCGCCGCCAGTTGGCACAGCCTGTCAGCGTCCTCCTCGGTCGCAGCTTCGGCCACCGCGCGGACGATGGGTTCGGTGTTGCTGGCGCGGACCAACAGCCACTTGCCGGGCCAGTCGATGCGGAGGCCGTCCAGGCGATCATGCTGGGCGTCGGATGTTTCCTTTTCGAGCGCGTCTAAGGCAGCCGCCACTTGTTCGGGCGGTAGTTGAATCTTCGTCTTCGCAATCGCGTAACTGGGCAACTCGGCCGCCAGCGCGCTGATGGACATCTCGCGTGCTGCCATCGCGTCGAGCACCAGCGCCATGCCGACGAAACTGTCGCGCACAAGGCCAACGCGTGGATCAATCGGGCCACCGTTGCCCTCGCCGCCGAAGACGGCATCGTGAGCGAGCATCGTATCGACGACGTTCGCCTCGCCCACGGCTGAGCGATACAGCGGCACGCCGTACTTCTGGGCCAGATCCTCGGACATGCGGCTCGTCGAGCAGTTCGTCACAACCGGCCCCGGGCGCGAGCGCAACACGTGATCGACGCACAGAGCCAGCGTGTACTCCTCGCCCAAGTACTTGCCGTTCTCATCGACGATCGCCAGCCGGTCGGCATCGGGATCTTGGCAGAAGCCGACATCTGCACCGGCTTCCACGACTCTTTGTAGCACCGTGGCGAGATTCTCGGCCGTGGGCTCGGGTGGGTGCGCGAACTGCCCGTCCGGTTGATCGCCAACGAACGTCACGTCGCAGCCTAAATCCGACAGCAACTGGCTACCAAGCAAGCTGCCGGCCCCATGATTGGAGTCGAGCAACACCTTGAATCGTCGCTGCCGAATCCGCTTCACGTCCACCGTTTGCAGCACCAACTCGGCGTGTGCGTCGTGTGCATCGTCAACCTTCTGCCGCCAGCCGAGTTGTTTGTACGGCACCCAGGCCGGCTCGCCCAAGCGGTACCGCTCGATGACCTCCTGCCCCGCGGCGGCCGTGATCACCCGGCCCTCCGCTCCGAAGAGCTTGAGCCCGTTGTACTCCGGCGGGTTGTGGCTGGCAGAGATCTGCACACCGCCTGCGGCCTTTCGGGTCCGCACCAAGACGCCCGTCGTGGGCGTGGCTGTCACGTCCGCATCCAAACAGTCGCGGCCCGTGGCACGGAGGGCGGATGTCACCGCATCGGCGATCATCGTTCCCGTCGCTCGGCCATCGCGGGTGATGATGAATGGTCCCGGCGGCGAAACGGCCGAAAACGCGGCCGCATAGCGACCGGCGATCTCCGGCGTGAGACTCTCGCCCACCACCCCTCGCAGACCGGAAACGCTGATGATCGGTTCGGACACGCGTCACTCCTTCGATTCCCGCAGCTTCGCAGGCCAGCGCAGATGAGTCTATCGCCGCCGTAGCAAGACCAATGCCGACGGGAAACTCGATCCGACGACTGAGGTTCTCCTCCGCACGCTGCCCACCAGCACCGAACGAGCGCCCTCGTGCCGACTTACGCAAGGGCGGTCAAACCACGCTCCCTGCAATCCGGCAGGGGCCTCTAGGTACAAGCTGGGCCGTTCGGTCATAATTCCCCGTTTTGATCGATCGTCGCCGCTGCGACACTTCGCCGGACGAGTGCATCGCCCTGCGTCGCAACTGTTTATCACAAACCAAGGTGATCTGCTCTATGGATGCCACTGAAGCCCTGCAGCGCGTCGAGCAGGCGGCCGCCGATGGCGCGATCAGCGATACCGCCGCCAGCAACCTCCGCGTCTGGCTCAGCGAAGCGCGCTACGAGGAATACGCCCCGCTGGTGGCCGATCACGTGGCCGCCCAACGTTGGAAAGATCTGGACGACGTCTTCTACACGGTGATCCCGTTCGGCACCGGCGGCCGTCGGGGCAAAATGTACCCGATCGGCTCGAACGCCATCAACGATCGCACGATCGGGGAGAGCGCGCAAGGTCTGGCCGATTATGTTCGCGCGCAGCACACTGGCAACGATCCGCCCGCCTGCGCGATTGCCTACGATACGCGACACCGTTCGCGGCATTTCGCTGAGTTGTGCAGCGAAGTGATGGTGGCCGCCGGCTTTCAGGTTTACTTTCTCGACGGATACCGCAGCACGCCGGAACTCTCGTTCTTGGTCCGACACAAACAGTGCGCCTGCGGCATCATGATCACCGCCAGCCACAATCCGCCCAGCGACAACGCGGTCAAGGTCTACTGGTCGACCGGCGGCCAATTGCTGCCTCCCCACGACCGCGGCGTGATCGATCGCGTGATGTCGGTCGAAACCATCGAGCGAGCCTCGTTTCGCGACGCTGTGCGTGAAGGTCGCATCGAGTTTTGCCAGGAAGAGGTCGACGCGGCCTTCATCCAAGCCGTCACTTCGCAGGCATTCCCGGGTCCGCGCGATCTGAAGATCCTCTACTCGCCCATGCACGGCGTCGGCGCCGTATCGATCGTCCCCGCATTGGAGGCAATCGGCTTCCAGCACGTCGAGGTCTTCGGCCCGCACGCCGAGCCTGATGGGGACTTTCCCAATGTGCCCGGCAACGTGGCGAATCCCGAGAATCCCGCCACGTTCGATGCTCTGATCGAGCGGGCTGAAGCCTCGGGTGCGGAACTGATTCTCTCGACCGATCCCGACACCGACCGCCTGGGGTGCGCCGCGCGGACGACATCCGACGGTCCGTGGCGGACCTTTACCGGCAATCAGATCGCGGCGCTGCTGACCGACTATGTTCTGGCACAACGACAGGCGGCGGGCACACTGTCCAGCGACCACTACGTCATCAAGACGCTCGTCACCACCGAGCTCGTGCGCCGGATCTGCGAACAATACGACGTGCGATGCGTGGGCGACGTACACGTGGGGTTCAAGTGGATCGGCGGATTGATCGACGAGCTCGGACCCGAGCGGTTCGCGCTGGGCACCGAAGAATCGCACGGCTACCTGGCCGGCACACATGCGCGCGACAAGGATGCGGTCGTCGCCGCCGTGCTGCTCGCTTCGCTGGCCGCGCAGATCAAAGCCCAGGGACAAACCCTGCACGAAAAGCTCGACGCCTTGTTCTGGCAGTACGGTTGTCACCTGGAACGTCTAGTGACGCACGCCATGCCCGGCGCCGAGGGCATGCAGCAGATGCAGGAGCTCATGCGCCGCCTTCGCGACGAGCCGCCGAGTCACCTGGGATCCCACCAGGTGGCCTGCGTGCGCGACTACGAGCGACTCGAGCGGCGGATGCCCGACGGCTCGCGAAGCGATCTCCACAGCCCGCACGGCAACCTGTTGATCTTTGATCTGGCGGCCGAAGGCAACTACGTCGCCGTACGCCCCTCCGGCACTGAACCCAAGGTCAAGTTCTACTGCTTCGCCTACGAGCCCGCCGAACAGATCGCCGACCTCGAAGCGACCAAGCAAGAACTCTCGGCCCGCCTCGACGAAGTCGTCGAAGCCTTCACCACCGCCGCAGCCGCCGTGTAAATGGCTGACTGCGCCTTTCACTGCGTATCTGCGCGGTGCGCAGAATATGCCGATGTGGTGTGGTCGGGAGACCACGCCACATCGGGGTGTGCCCCGGATCACGCCATCTAATGTTGAGGCCTAGGCTCCCAACTCATGTTGTGGCGTGGTCTCCCGACCACGCCACCTGGGCACACGCTTCACGCCATCGCCGCCCGAATCAACTCGCTCAGCACGCTGCGGTGGCACTTCTCGCGATCGGCGCAGTGGCAGCCGACACTGATCGGCGTCCGCTCGGCCACCGCTGCCAATAGCGCGATCGTGTGCCGCGCCTCCGGGCGTTTCATCTCTGCCCGGTAGCGGCGAAAGAGCTGAGCCGCCGTGATCGCGCCATCCTGAAACTCTCGCAGCAACTTCGCCGACGGGGCGACCTCCGGCAGCCAGACGTCAAACGGCCAATCCTGCTTCCGCACTCCACGCGGCAAGTACCGCACCGTCGCAATACGCAGTCGCTTGTCGCGTCCGCGCGGTTGTTTGATGTTGAAGTCGGAAACGGGGTCCACAACAGGCCTGCCTTTTGCAGCGCGTTCGGTTGTGACATCTAGCGATTGCGCCGTCGCTTAGGCGCCCACGACCGCCCTGTCGTACAATCATGGATGAAGTCGGTAGCCGTTGACAACAGTCCGCGCCGCGCTGGTCACTTACAGCATCTCGTCTCACGAATTGCCGCCACTGGAGCAGTCATGCGATACGCCATCTTCCCTCTGTTCTTGGTCATGCTGTCAGGCTGTGGGAATCCCTTCAAGTTCGACCCGGCGACGACGATCGTCGTGAAGGTCTCGGGCATCAACGATGACGCGACGAAGGAGCAGGTTTCCGACACGATCGTCGCGCTGGTGAAGGAGAACTCCAACTCGCACAAGATGGTCTCCAAGCGCAACGGCGACGTCCTCGAGTACAAGATCTCTCCCGTCGAAGACGTCCAGGACTACGCCGACCGCATCGACTTCGGCGCCGTCACCGAAATCGACGGCCGCACTATACACGTCACCGTAGGAGCGGCAGCGCCCATCGAAGAGAAGTTGAAGCTGGA
>CALKYM010000054.1 GCA_938003525.1 uncultured Planctomycetales bacterium
CTAAATCCGTGACCGGGCAACCGGTCCGCAGGTTCGAATCCTGTCCTCTCCGCTTCACGATTTTGGCTCTTCCCAACCTGCGGTTTAATAACAGGTTGCGAAGAGCCGGTTTTTTTGACACAGCCGATTGTGTCAAGGTTGTGTCAAACCGGACAGTTCTGTCCTCGCAAAGGACACGACCGATTCGCTGTGGCCGTGGCATCGCAGGCGTACAATCCGATTCGACGATCACGTTTGTTACTTCCTCCCTGGTGGTCTGATACCTCAGGATCCCCAGTAACGAAAAACGGTCCGACGACTACGATGCGTCGGACTCACCAATAAAGTCTAATTCTTGCATTTGTGATTGGGATTCCTTGTCGAATACGTGGTAGTAGCGTTGCACCATGAGGCTGCTGCGGTGGCCCAGCCATCGCATCAACAATTGCTCGGGTATACCACTGTTCGCGCATCGCGAACAGAAATAGTGCCTAAACGAATGGAGTCGTCCGTTCTTGAATCCGATCTCGTCATCGGCCGAAGGAAATTGCTCTCTTAGTGAATCAATTACGCGCGTGACGAGAAAATGACGCACGTTATCTGGGCGAAGAACTCCGCCTTTCATTGCGCGGACAACTCGGCCATCTGTACCTCGCCGATCTAGTGAGTCCAGCACCGTGCGGAGGTCTGGGTGAATCGGAAAGGATCGTGTGCGACGGTTTTTGATCGACCGCGAATTGGTCCTCTTTGCCCGTCGACTTCTCGTCTCGTCGATCAACGTGATGACATTGGCATCGAAGTCAACGTCAGTCCATCTCAGTCCGGCCAATTCCGAAATGCGAAGACCAGTGCAACACAACGCGACGATTACGTCTGCGAGCCAGTGAAGACTGGGGTCCATTCGACAGAATGCGATCATCGCACTCACTTCTTCCGGCCGGTAACAGTACGTATCTGTGTCGGTTGGCTTGGCCATCGGAAGTTTAATCTTGCATGTGGGTGGCAGTCGTTCGGAATCAATCAGATAGTTGACGAGCTGCTTAAGCGTCGTCAGCTCGAGGAACTCGGTGGCGTATGCATAGCTTTCGCCGTCCAGCCACGCAGCGTACGCCTCCAGGTGCGATTTGGAGACTTGATTCCAGAGAGTTACGTTGCGGCCGACGAGGAACGGAACAGCCTTATCAAAGACAGCCTTGTAGCGACTCAACGACTTCTCCGTGATACCGCCGACGACAGCCGGCCGCCGGCAATGTTCCAGATATAGCTCAACGCCTTCCGCCAACGTCACGCTCGGCGACCGCCCATGATCAGTGGGCGGCGGTTCGGCCACACCGTGCTGAACCGCGATCCTCAAATCGAGTTGCTTTAGGTTCTCGATTGCCTCAGTACGGTCGGACGTACGTAGTGTATGCCGACCGACTGGAGTTGAATTTGATCGTCCATCGGCCCAGAAGACACTGCCGCGCTTGAAGAGCTTCCATTTATAGTATTGGCCGACGACAACTTCGTTCTTTTTCGTTTGGTGAACCTCCGATTCGTTAGTTAGTTGTTGATGATGAGCCGCGGCAAGTGTTTGCGGCTCCTGTAGCTCGAGTGAGTCGTCAGATATGCCGACGACATGTGTGGAACTATCATCGACGTCTGGCGACGAGTTGTCCTTTCGATTGATCGCAAAAACATGGGAGCTCTGTCGGGCTGCTGAGCAGCGTTCCAATGCGTCGGGCTCAAACATCATCTTCGAGCCCGGGCCAGCTATCTGAATCACCGGCAGAATGCCAGCGCGCTTCCACCGATACAGAGTAGAAACGGGAATGCTGCTGCGAGTGCTCAGCTCGCCGATGGTGAGCAGCTTCTGGCTAGGCTGAGCGCCGTTAGGATCCGTCGCTGAATCGGCGAGGTCCATCGGAGCGGCGATTGGAGAGCAGCCGTCGAGCATCGGTCAGCAATTGGTTCGAGTGTGTTTGCGACGGCGTCGCCGCAACGTGTAAACCAATTGTCGCCGATGAGGTCACCGCAAAACTATTTGAGAACGCTTTGAGTTCACTTTGCGTTGCGGCGATGCCAATGGATGTATTTACCGCTCTTGCGATTGGAGAAGCGAATCTCCAATAGATGCTTGTTTAGCGAAAACAGGGTTTGATCTAACTTTAGCGGATCAATTTCTCGATTTTCGAGTACGATTGGCCAGTCAGCGTCCTGGAAGGCATCAAGGATTGTTTGAATGGGGGTTGGAGTCTCGTAAATTTTCACTTTCCGAATTGTCTTTCCCTCGTACGACAGGATCCCGCTCCGTCGATCCCACGATGGCCGCTCGTCGCCCAGTGCCGTGGTGGAAAGACCAGATTCTGAGCGAAGCCAATCGGCGTAGGTGGAGTCTATGAAGCCAATCCTCACTGCTGCCTCAATTAGACCGGCAATCGGAGCTTGGCCGAATTTGCGAATCCATATCTCCAGGACCTGTTCGCCGTTCGCCCGATCACGGATTAGTTGTGTACGTTCCTCGCTTGGGAACTGACGACGCAGCAATCGCATGAGTCCTGTGTAACTCGTAATCTCGCGGTACAGACGACCAAGTTCCGCCCGTACGTCTTGGGGGATGTCGTCTACGCACAGCTGCGAATCGCTGAACATCGTGGACCTCCGTTTCGTTTTCGGCTCCTGATGTACCCCTCAATTCACCGTGACGAATTGACCTTCAGAATGCAAACAATTCTGCCGCCGTGCTGAAGGAGTGTCGTTAAAGCGTCACCGGTCTTGAGGTTACGTCATCTGATCGTCGCCAGTCGCGGGCAACACGCGCTATCGCGGAAACCGCGACCAGCGGGGCAAATGACCGTTCGACCCACGGGAATCAGATGGATCTGGGCGACTGTCCTCGCTGGACCCAGACTCCGTCGGCTGGTCGGTCGCCGGTCGCTCGACATTGACCATCCGGGTGAATTCACGATGCCATTCGGTATGGCTGGACCCTGTAAACGGCGCACTGTATTCGATTGCCGTGGACACGGGGAGCGACAAGTGGTGGCCGTCAACCAAGTCAAATGCCGCGGAATGCTGTCCATTGATACCGATGGTGTAAGTCACCGTCCACCGGGGACGGCCGGCGAGTCTCGCCAGCATCTGGAATGGTGGATCGACGATCATGGATGTGGGTGTCCAATTAAGGTGCAGTCGTATTCGCGTGAATTGGTTAGGAGTCCTCCCAGCGCCCAACTGCGATCTGGCGAACCGTTCAACGCCTTGTTGGTCAACATGCACATGATGGCCACGACATGTTTGCTTCAGTACGATGACGCTCGTGGTCAACAGAGGGTCGCTGGGAGGAGAAATACCACAGCAAACCACATTTACGTGGCTTACTCGTCGCAGGAAGTCGATCTTTGCCCACGCGTCTGGCGAGAATCGAATGGAAGTAATCCGCTGTCCTTGTGGCTCGTGCGCCTCAGCCACTTCGATAGGCTTCTTTAGACCAGCTGGCCAGCAGCATCTTCATCAAGCAACGCGAATCGAGGTTGAGACCGGCTGACGTGAAGAGAATGGCATGTCGAATCGACTGTTGAAAAAGTCGAAATGCGACGCGCCTCGATAACCACAGAGGTCAGTCGACGGGTCTGAGAGTTGGAAGACCTGCTTGGTTGGAAACCGCCGCATGTCCGCAAATACGGCGACTGCCTTCTCCCAGTGTTGGCTCACCCAGTCAAGTGGATAGAGCACCAGGCCCGAGTACGAACGGCAAAGCCGGTTCATCATTTTTTGTGGCGAGACGCGAGCACGCTCCGCTACGACATCCAGCTCAGGGCCACTGCCATTAAGGAAGAGCGCGTCTTTGGCGCGAAAACCTGCCCACAGGTTGGGCAGACGCAGGACACGCGCCTTCGGTTGGTCGACATAGTACGCCAGTCGATCGAGGTTAAGGGCCAGGCGGAGCATGGTTTTGTTGGCCGGATCGATAAATGGACCATGCCCTCCGTCTCGCGGCTTCAGGCTGAGGTCCTTGCAGAAGCGACTATTCTCGCGACTGCCCCATTGCACTCCCCAAGGAACACGAGATGCGACGTAGCCGGCTAGGCGAATGCTTTGACCGCGTGGGTCGCTCGGGTGGTCATGTAGTACGACAATTACAAGGTTCTGAACCTCAATGAATCCGTCGACGATGGGGCCGCAGGTCACATAACTCAGGGCGCCTCTGTGGCGTGGATGTTGATATGTGCTGAGGTTTCGACGACGGACAATCTGTCGTCGCCAACGAGAGAGCAAATTTGTGTGAGACGTGATCATGTTGGGCGACTCCTTTTTACTGAGACAAGAGTGTGGACACGGGCTGGACGTATGGGCGGTGGGAATAGAACGGATCGCTGGGCGTCGAGTTCATCCCAGTCGACGACGAGCGGTGGTCGCTCTTGCTGAATGTCAGGGCCATTGCTTGAGTCGGTCGCCGATTCGGCGTTGAAGAAGTCAACAATTGGAGGTCGGAACTGTTGATGTGTTTGCGTCATCAGTACGGTTTTCCTTTCTGAAAGTTGCGTCGCGGGCGATGCAACGTGAGCGCAAAGAATAGGCCCAGGGTCTCATTTTCTGAGAGACACTGGGCCGGTGGAGGATCCCACGTAGTAGGTTTACGTGTCAGATAGCGGCATCCAAATCGTCTTCGGGTTGCCGGTCCGTGGCAGGGGCGGAAGAATCACGCTGCTGACGAAGCCAATGCAATGCCATTGCGTGGGCGATGCAATCGATGAAATCGTCGAGGGCGTTCGCCGCGACATCGTGTTCATCGGTGCTCGTCGTTCTTGGTGGCTCAGCCTTCAGGTTCACAGTGGGCTCCTTTGATATTGAAAAAGGTCGATGCCCTAATTGTCTTCACCTTAAGATGACACGTTTCCCGCAGTTGTTTAGCGCGTTATTGGAACGCACGACTGCATGCCAGAAGCCAGGATTGGGCCGTATGCAACGACGGGCGGCGACGGTCTGATGCCACGTCGAGGCCGGTCGAAAAAGTCTTTGTCGGGATCTGAGCCAACCATAGGAGCAGGTGCGGCGGAAAGCCGCATGTCGGACAGGTGTGCGTAAACCACAGCAAAGAGACGCCCAAGTGCACAGCGCAGCCGAGAATGAAGAGAATAGCCATCGCGGCAGCGAGCAAGAGAAGCAACAGCCGACGAATGTTTTTCAGCCAGTCTGTCATGCAGGCGGCCGTCAGCTCTGCCACCATTGTAGTGAGTTAATTGGTCGGTCATGATATCTCTAGTGAATCGATCCTGCCGACCTGTCTATTTGAGGGCACAAGATGACAACCGCTGCGCTCGATTTCACGTATAAGTACGCGTTCCCGTCGGCTGTAGGCGAAACGCAAAGCGGTTTCGGACTGCGGTTGGCGACCTGTGGCGCGAAGCAACAGCAGCCGCACTTCTTCGATGGCAAATTGCTCGCCCCGCGCGAAATGGGTGAGATGCTGCTTGTGCTAAGCAACGTCGTGCGTACACATTTCTTCCTGCCCCGGCCTGCTCTACTTGATCCGGTCGTTACCACCAACGAAGCCGTCATCCGCTTCGAGGGATTCAGCGGTTGTTGTGGTGTTTATGCACGGGTCGATCTGCCGGCTGAGGCGTTTCAGAGCGATCACCTTGGTCGCGGCACGACGAATGTAGACTTCAACGATCCGATGCGAGCTGCCCTTTCGCGTTTGCGCGATCACGACGATGCCAGGCTGGCCGTTGGCGCTGACGGCGTTGAACTGAGCAAGAATAACGAGACGGTGGTCGAGAAAAAGGTCAGACTGCCGATCCGCTGGATCAAGGGTTTCAGCGAAGTGCAACTCTATCAGCCAGCAATGCAAATCAAGCTGGAGTCGTCCGGCAATGAAGCACGACAGTTTGTTCGCAGTCTTCCCCGGGCTGGCGCACCGAAGCGCCCCTCCTACGTCACGCAAACAGGCAAGGCACTTCGGCTAAGTCAGCGAGCAAGCAAGGGGGCTGTCAAGTTTTTGGGTACGCACCGCGTTCGCGTACTCGAACCGCTCATGAATACCGCGAAGACATTGCGCGTATGGGCCGACGAAGATTCCGGTTCCACCGCATGGGAAGTCATTCTGCGAGCGGGTCGGTTCTTTCTCATGCTCAGCCCAGAGGTCTATCGCGGTTTTTCCGGCGAAGGCCAGGCTCTGGAGAAGCTCGCCGGTCACGACTGGCAGGATGCCCTCTCGCAAGTGCAAGACCAGCTTAAGTGGCAAGCGCAGCTCGATGTCGACGACATCGCTGGCGAAACCGGGCTGGCGGAGAAGCAAGTCAACGCGGCGCTCGCGGTTCTCGGGTCGCGTGGATTAGCCGGATACGATGCGGGCCGCGAAGCCTATTTTCATCGCGAACTGCCGTTTGATCTTGCACAGGTCGAAGAGCTGCAGCCGCGACTCAAGGCCGCGCGAAAACTGCTCGATGGCGCCGGCGTGCGCGTGCTGCAGCAGGCCGTCGCCGATGAGCAGGACGTCGAGGTTGACGGCACGGACGTCAAACATCTTGTGCGTTTGCGGCCTTCAGGCGACAAGTGTTCCTGCCCCTGGTTCAGCAAGCATCTCGGACAGCGCGGGCCGTGCAAACACATTCTGGCTGCGCGAATTTTCACTGACGATGACGAATCACTCGAATGATCGTCTGTGAGTAGGGGTACCGTGATGTCACCAGAAGATCTGGAAAAATTTGTTGCTACGGCCGATTCCACGGGCCTCGCGGACGCAACGGCCAACCTCACGGAAGCGGAGCGACGAAAGCTCTCCAAAACCGCCCAATCGCTGAAGCGCGAAATCGAGAGTGTCCGCTGGACGAATACCGGCACGCGCCGTGAGCCTCTCGATCGTTTGATGGGCTACCTCGGCCTTAAGAAGCTCAAGAAAAAAGTCGAGTTGTGGGACCAGTTGCGAACGGCGGATCTGGCACTGCTGGCCGTCGGTCCGCGCTCGGCTATCAAAAAGACCGGGATCCGTCGACCGTACGGCGAGTCCTTCGATCAGGAGTACGTTGGCGTGCGGATCCTCTGCGATCGAAGGCCCGAATGGATCGACGAACTGATCGACGACTTACTTTCTGGTGATCTCTGGACCATCGATTGGGACACACTCAGGCAGCTCATTAAGAAGGACGTTTGTCGAAAGCCGACTTCCGACGGCTACTACCGCCTGTTGACCCAAATGTCGTCGCATCGGCGTTACGAAAACAAGAACGTTACGCTTAGCGAGGAACTAGCCGCCGAGCCGGAGCTACTCGATGACCTGTGGAAATTTTTCGAGGTTGATACCGATGCGTTCGCGTACGAATGGGATCATCGTGCTGACAGCACATTTGAAAGCTGGCCCACCGCTTTTCGCAACCTTGCCGCGAGCGGCCACCTGGACCGCGCGCGTCTGCTCGACGCGACGCTCGCCGGTCTGACCACCGGTTTCAAACAGAATATTCTTTCCGGGTTCGCGCGGCTCCATGAATCACTTGAGCCAACGGGCGACGAAATGGCGGCACGGCAAATGACCTATAGCGATCTGATCTCCTCGCCCGTGTCGCAAGTGGTGAGCTTCACAATCAAAATGATCAAGAAGCTGGACAAGGAAGCACAGCTCGACGACGAGGCGCTGGTGCTGTCAGCCGGCCGGGTGTTCGATGTGCGGACCAAGGGTCCGCCGAAATCCGTTATCACGCTTTTCAAAAAAGTTGCCAGGCGCCGGCCGAACCTGGCGCGACAAGTCGGCCGCGCGCTCGTGCCCGCGCTCGACCATCCGGCTGAAGACGTTCAAAGCGCCGCCATCGATCTGCTGGCAACCTTGGCGGATAAACTCGATACCAGTCTGGCCAGCCAAATCTACGATCGTCTGGACAGTCTACCCGCCACGATTCGTCCCCAAGCGGCTCAGCTTGTCGGGAAGCTAGGCGGAACGGTCGAAGATGCCCCAGTGGCCGAATCGACCGTCGACGTCGGCGCTGCTTTGGCCGAATGTCGCGAAAGGGCCGCGGCTCTCGATCCGCGCTGGCGGAAACTGGCTGGAATTGACGACGCGATTGCCGCGGTGGAATCTTCTACCTGGGCTGGACCGCTAGACTTTGAAATGACGGATGTCCCGCTGCTCTCGGCCGTCGACTCGGTCGAACCGATCGAGTCGATGGAACAATTGATCGATGAAGTGGCGCACGCCCTCGAGTCGGTTGAATCGGCCATCAACGTCGAACGAATACTCGATGGCATGAGCCGCCTATCCGATCAGCGCACCGATGACTTTGAGTGTCGCGTTGCCCCGTTGGTGAAGCGAGCTGCCAAAATTGCCAACGCCGAAGCGCGTGGGATTGCAAATCAATCCTTCATGTTCCCACAGCTATCGCATCTGTTGGGCGTTTGGCTCGCCGACTCGCCCGATCGCGTGCTACCGGATTACCGCTATCATCGAGATCCAGAGCCCGTCTGCGATTTCATTAACGCCCGTCTTGAAGCGCTGTGTGTACAACTTGAGAGCCGCCGGGCAGCGCCGCTACTAGCAATGCCGACGCACGAGCGAGGCTGGATTGAGCCCACCGCGATTGTCGCCCGCTGGCAAGAAATCGAGAATCGCGATCTTGAGCCGAATCGATACGATCTGATGCAGGCGTTGCTACGCATGGCTCCCGAGGGACGAGATGTCGCGCTGACTGAGGCTGCGAAGCTGGCGCACCCCTGGGCGCGGCCTTTGCGATGGGCGCTCGGAAGCGACGACGCGCCGCAAACATCGGACGAACGATCGGCCGATGTTTGGCTCACAGCTGGCCGTTGTCGCTCGCCTTACGCCCGACTCAATGAACTGGTCGACCTCAAACTCGAAGACGCTGGGCCGGACGCGGTCGAGCCGGCACAATACCACTGGTCTGCCAAAATCCGCGAGACACATCATCAGGACGAAACCTATCGTCATGCCGTTATGACGGTGGACGTTCGCCCCGACATCAGCAAAAAGATGG
Organism: uncultured Planctomycetales bacterium; assembly: GCA_938003525.1. Taxonomy (GTDB): domain Bacteria; phylum Planctomycetota; class Planctomycetia; order Pirellulales; family JAEUIK01; genus CALKYM01. The sequence continues at coordinate 8,943 of CALKYM010000054.1, forward strand.
CCAAACAGTGGTATTTCCCCACCGTCGGCATGCATGCGCCTACCCTAGGCTACTCGCCATATGGAGCAAATGGGGCGTGGATTTACGATTGGGTCAGCCTCGTCTGGCCAGCCAAGCTCGACGGCGTATTTGCCAACGCCATTCGTGCGATGATGAAGCGGATTGACGACACAAGCTCGACGCTCGACCCGAATCACGAGTTTCTCAATCCGCTCTTCGACGCCGATCGACCGCTAAGCAAGATCGCCCGACTGATGGCAGTGATTGGTATCGCTGGTCGCGATCAGGACGTTCGCGGCCTGGCAATCGATGCGGTTGTGGAAACGATTGCCGATGGTCGTTTACATCCCGACCAACTCGGCGAAACGCTCACCACGCTCACGACGCGGTACTGGCTCAAGCTCAATCGCCTTTCGGAAACGCTTGCGGAGGTCGCGCGTGTTTCGCCACTGCACGCCTGGACGACGATGATCGCACTCGACCGACTTCTCGCAAGTTATGATGAATTACCGCGCGACGCCCATTACCTGCTGGCGCTGTTGCAGCAGCTTCATGCACAGTTTGGTTTGCCGCTGGTGCCCGAAGCGGCAAACATACTCGAGGGTGTTAAAGGTGCAAGCAAAACGGCAAAGCTGGCCAAGGCGCTCAACGGCTTCGCGCCGGCGGAACCGACTGCCGCATGCGATGAAGCACGGCTGGCGAAACTCGAATCGCGGCTGACTCGCGCCGAGCGCTGGGCAGGCGTGTGCGCCATGTCGGACACCGTTTGACTTTTTCAAAAGACACGCGTCGCGATTGGCGAGTGCACTGCTCGTTCCCTGGCCGTTGGGACTTACAAGAAAATACGTGCAACACTAGCGCGCACAGATGAGGGCGATTTAGGCAGCCTGTCGACGGCCCGGTAGCACGCACGACTCGGAAGGCGCCTTGTTACTGCCACCCCAGACGTAGCTCGACCTGCGTCAACGATGTAAAATCTATTTCGTGCCATGAATGAGTTCCGGGCATTTCCGGGGCAGCTCAAGATGCCATTTCCCGTTGACATCAAGTACGTCACCGAGACCGAACGCAAGCTGGGCGTGAAGTTTCCGCCGTCGTATGTCACACGAATAGTGAAGTCGAACGGCGGAGAGGTGGAGGCTCCGCCGGATGTATGGTCGCTCTACCCAATCTACGACACAAGTGACAAGAAACGCCTTAAGCGTACCTGCAATGACGTCGTGCGTGAGACGAAAGCCGCGAAAGAGTGGCCCGACTTTCCGCCGGCTGCGGTCGCGATTGGCGCGAACGGATGTGGCGATCAACTTGTCCTTATCCCGCAGGCTGACGCTCCAGACATTCTCGGCAGCGAAGTCTATTGGTGGGACCACGAGACGGGAGAATTGAATAAAGTGGCGGATGACCTGGCCGACCTATGACGTCAGCGTCCCCGTATCCCAGCCCTTAACGGGCGATCAAGACGGGACAATGAAAATGCGACAACCTGGCACGCACCAACACGAAATCCACGCGACGATTCAATCACTCATCTCGAATAACTACCCAGGCTGTTCTGCCGAATTTATCGGTGACCCAACTGGCAACATTCGACGCCGTTCGTTCGGATTCCGTATCGTTGACTCCAAGGGCCAACATCGAACCGAGACGATCTGGGTAGGACCGTCGTTTTATAAACTGCCGAACAAACAGTGGCTGGCGGAAGAAGTCAAGCGAGCCCACGGTACATTCTCCGATTGCTAACATCGCCCAACAGATTCGGACAACTGGGTCCTTCGAGAAATGCTGCGAGATCAAATCCAATCAATTCTGAAGGAACGATACGGTTCCATCTCGTTCGAGTTTGGTGGCCCGTCAGAGTCAGTTGTGCGGGTCGCTTCTTGCTGCCAGGATATTGGCGAACTTCAGATCTACGACGACGGCGACGAAGCAACTATCTACGTCACGGAAGTTACTCACGGCCACTTCAACCCATACGATGCAACGCAAGGTGAAGCCGAGCTTGTACAGTGGATCGTTGATGAAGTCGTAGAGTTCCTTGACGCGCTCTTTGAGGACCGTGTTCTGCTTTACCGATCGCCTGACCGTGGAATGGGCGGGTGGATCATGTTCGACGACGCGATCGACAAGTCGGAGATGGTAGCTGGGAGAGAATATTTCGTGTGGTCAGGTCCGGTAGCCTAGACGCAACATAGGAATGCCGATGCGTTGGGAAACTAGCCGAGGCGATGAATGGTGGTGCGAAACTGCGTCAGGCAGCTTTCTCGGTGTTGGACAAGTATCTGGTGCCTTCCTTATCGAGTTAGCTAGCGGTACGTCACAATCGGTGGCGAAGCTCGTAATTGAGCAAGCATTTGAGCAGTTTCCCGAGGCGGAGATCCGACTCTACATCACTCGCGCAAGTCAGGCGGTAGCTGAGTCCTTGTGCGACTGTGGACTTGAGTTCGTAGACACCGACAATCCCAAGCACCTCCGCGTCATCGCGAGAGATTCAGCGGGATAGGCGAAGTACTCAAGTGATTACGGGACATCCTATTGATCACCAAATCACAAATGATGCCGCTGCTCGTTGAGGCGTGTCCGTCGTATGCGGAGCGCTTTCGCCGGTATCTGGCCGACAACTACGACGCAGGGGATGAACGACTCCCGTACTGCGAGCTGGGTGACCTAGTGTCTCACCTCTGTGATCAACTCGAAAAGCGGGATACGTCGGAGTTCGCCGACGTATTCCGAGTTGTTGAGCGACTTCATGTCGATGGCGACTCTTACGTAAAGGAGGCGGCAACGATCGGCCTGTTGGAAGGCATCCAGAATGTGGCGTCACATTGCGACACGATTTCCCCCGATCAGTTTGAGACGTACCTCGGGACTGTAAGCCGCCGGTGGTGGCATGAGCTGAATGCCTTCTGGCAGGGCAAGCGCAAACACCTGGGTGAGGGATTGGAAAAGTCCGAGAATGAACCGCCGGCCGGTCCAGCGACTTAGAATTGCTGGGCAAAACGGCGAGTGAACTATCGATAAACTGCAAACACATAACATGTTCGACGAATCCTGTTCTGACAGCCCGGACTCACGGCACTTCGCAATTCTGACCTACGCGGGCGAAATCCGGTTCGGCCCAGCCTATTTCACACTTTCAATCGACGGCCGCTCTTTCGGCGAGCGGCTATTCGGCCATGGAGTACTATGGTCACCGGATAGTGCGATCGTCTGCGTAACCGAGTGGCACACGATCGACTACGAGGCTGGGCCAATAACGTCGCTATTGCTAATTCGTCCTGGTGACTGGACATACTATTCCTTTCCTCGTGTGACCAAGGGCTTCGCGTCACCCAATTACTTTATTGATGATTCGCTCGTATTGTGTCACACGGACCTGCATCACGGTGGTAGCGTTCATGCGAACGTCGAATTGGAAACCGACCTAGGCAAAATTGAAGACTGGCAACCGATTGAGTGGCCGGATCTGCCGACACGCGTATCGTGAATCCCGATGCGAAATTACTTTCGTGTGGTTGACAAGTCGAACGAGCCAGGAATCGAAAATGTCGCGGCAGTCGTTCGCGCGCTGATCGAGTCGAATCCCACCATCTCCGAGCTTCGGCCACCGGAGCGACAACCGCGAGGCGGCTACTCGCTGCTTCTTGACGTTCCAGACGAAGACGTGGAGGTCGTACTGAAGCACCTGCGGGATTCTGATTTGCTGCCCTGCATCTGAACGAGGGATGTTTGGCGGGTACAATGAATCGAACGAACCGTGGATTGAGGGCGATTGAGGGCGGCGACGGGCAGACTTCAACAAGGCGAATCAAATGGCCAAGATTGAAAAAGGCCGACTCGATGGCGTCTGGGGCATGCGAACCCGTACGGCGGAAGAACTGCGCGCTTGGGCCGAAGACCTTGAAGCCCAGATCAGAGATCCGAAGAACACCGACGACCCCAAATGGTTGCAACGCTGGGCTGACCGAATGCGCCGCTTGGCGGACAAGAAAGAAAAATCGTTAGAACACAAGGAACGACAACGGTAGTGCGAAGCCTGGATTTCGATGTGAATCGCTGAAAGTTGACATGGTTATGCGTAACGGCCTGCTCACTCTCGGTCTGATCGTCGCGATTCCCCTGCTGATACTCTGCATTCCCATAATCATTCCGTACGTTGCCATATCCCAGCGACTGCAGCGGCGCCGGCTCGCGCGGACACCCTGTCCCGAATGTGGCACACCCTTTGGTTATGCAGAAGTTGACCGCGCCCGCGATGCGTGCCAAGAATCAACACGCAAGATTGTTGCGGATATCATGGCACGCGGCGGTCGTCCGCGCATTGTTGCGATGTGGCACTTGCGATGCCCAGCTTGTGACGCTCAATTCACGTTTGCGCCTTCGACAAACAACCTGAATCCAATAGACACCGAAACTGTCATCTAGTAGCGATGTCCGAATCCAATCCAGATCATATCGGGGCGCACAGTCATAGCAGCAATCATCGTGACGAAGTAATGCGTAGCGAGCATTGTGTGTGCTTCTACTGTCTCAAGACGTTTCCGTCGTCCGAGATTTCGGAATGGATAGACGAAATTGATGGCGTCGGCACGACGGCTCTTTGCCCGCATTGTGGCATCGACTCGGTGATCGGGTCTGCGTCAGGTTATCCATTGGAGCCCGAGTTCATTCGGAAGATGAATCAACACTGGTTCTGACGGCGTCCTCCTGCACGCGCAGATGGGCGTAACCTGAGCAGGAACCTACCCCGGTTACGGCGCGTCCGCGACCGCCGCCGTACGGGGCGCCGGGCCGCAAACCGAGAGAACCAGGAACGTGAACCTCTTTTGGGATGTCTGGCTCTTTCCTACATGAGGTACACTGAAAGTTCAACCTAAACAACGTACGGAAACGGTGTTTCTTTATGCCTTTGGTCAGCCCGCAGTTCATCGTTCTCGACACGGCAACGCTCGTAAAGGCGTCACGGGACTATTGGAGCCCCAACGAGTCGCTTAGGGAAAAGGCGCGAACTTTTATCGCGCGGCTGCGGGACAGTGGCGTTTACATCACATTTACGCTTACACACGTGCTTGAGCTTCTGCGACACCAAGACGATTCCGTCGTGCGCGACCGGCTTAAATTTTTGCAAAGACTTCCTTTTATCGCATGGTTGCGGCCTTACGATCGTAATTGGTTTCCCGGCGGCATCTCCACTCTCTTACGACGTGAACTCCATGCAGTGGTGCATGATGCAAAGCGAGATTGGCGCGCGATCATCGACCATGTGCGCATTGATCTCTTGGAAACCGGTGTTGGCGCTGAGATGTTCGTGGATGACGACCACCTATGGTCTACACTGCGGACGGAGGCTCAACGCGATCAGCAAAACGATCGGTACGTGGCGTCAATCACCCGTACGGATCTCGGCAATATCGACAGTCTCACGCTCGCGGAAGCGAGAAAGATGCCAAAGCGAACGAAGGCAGAGCGGCATGAATTCATGCAACGGTTTGCCGCAATCATTCACATGCAATTGGAACAGCATGGCGATCGCCGCCTTGAAGACCCCCAGGGAGCAGCGTTCGACTTCGCGAATCGTACGGTAAAGCACGTTGATGAGTTGGAGGCCGCGGGCGGCGACCTTTATGAGCAGTTGCTCAAATATCGTGGCATACCTCAAGAGTTCGTGACCGATGATATGACCTTTGGAGACATCCGCAATCTCATCGAGTACAAAGGGCATCTGGCGATCCTCAGCGAAAGCCTGGACCCTCCAGCCACTGTCACCGTACGGGACGTTCCACCCGAAACATTGCCCTCCTATGTCGTTGAGCGTAGGTTAGCCGGAATTCAACGTAAAGCAACACGTGTATCAGGCAGTGATCTTGGCGACGGCTATATTGCGCCGCTAACGCTGTATGCTGACGGTGTCGAAGTCGACAAGCGAACATATGAATATCTCACGCAAATGAAGCGCGATTGCCCGGCGATTGCTGGCGTGCTGGGACACTTCTTTCGTTCGGCGGACTATGCGGAGATTCCAGATCGCCTCGGACGCGTGGCGTGAGTTCGCGTAAAAGAGAGCGACTTGGGTAGCCCGCAAACCGCTCTAGAGCGCGCGTAAATGAGGGCGACCCAAGCGGCTACAGATGGCCGCGCGGGTTTTGGCAAGCGGCGGCTGAATGACCGCGACCGCGCGATTCCCAGCGTGCAGATTCCCACGAGGCATAGAGCCAACGTGCTCGGCTCCGGCACCGCGGCAACGGAGTAAGTTAAGTCGTCGATGAATAGGTCGTAAGTTTCGGTAGCGTTGTCGGGAGCCGCCGAGAATCCGAGTAGACCGAACGCGTCAAAAGTAGCTCCGATGAACCGATGGCTCGTGAGCAAGTTAATGGAATGATTCTGCAAAGGTGAACCAAGGGAGTCGAAAATGTCGAGCGAGGCGACACCAGCCACGCCGGCCGTGGGATCGTAATCGAGTGCCCAGGAATACTGGCCGTCGCTGAAGTTTGTTTGGTTTGCAGTCGTCAGCTCGGTACCATCACCCAATCGCAGGCGAAGCCGGACCCGATAATCCGAGCTTGAAGGTGCAGGTTCTCCCAGCACGATACCCATGATGTTGGAACCGATTGCGCCAGCCGTGTTAAGGAAGCCGACCTGCTGTGACGTTGACGCGTTCACTCGATTACCGATGAAGAATGAGCCGGATGACTGGATCGGATCGTCCAGGTCGAGCGAGCCTCCTAAAGTCGTGTCGGCGTAGAAATGACGAGTTGTCAACCGGGCAAATGTACCGCCAGCCTCTCCTGCACCGAGTCCACCTGCGTGCTGCGTCGCCGCGGAGTATCCGTAACTATTGCCGCCGCTCGTGTTCAGTGAGCCCGTCCAGCCGCGAGGTGCCGGTTCGCTGTCGAACGCTTCAGCCTGGATTGGCAGTGCGTCAGCAATGGCAGGACACACGATCATGCAAACCGCAACGGCCGCTGGTGTGATCCATCCGGCGCGCTTCAACCATTCGCCAGCGCGGGCACTAGTCAGGCGTATTTGAGATTTGCGCTCTTGTACGTGACGATCGTTGGTTGCGGTGAATTGGTAAATTGCAAACATAGAAATTCTCCCCTTCAGGTGGACAGCCTGTCAGTGGTGTTTGGTGTCAACGGTTGCGGGGTCGTTTGTTGAAGTCGGAGGCGCAAAAAAAGAGAGCGCCGAACCGAGGCCGCTCCAGCAACCCCCGCGAAGGGGCACCACAGAACAGCACAAGGCCGACGCTCCCTTTTGGGGAGCGCGGTCCAAGCACTGCTTCTGTGGTTTCAAGAGCCTAGCGGCTCAGGTTCGCGGTTTTTGCTGGAAGCAGAAACTTGACGCAAACGCGTCAATTCAAATTGTTCGATTGATATTACTCGCTCAAATACTCGCCCTCATCGGGACCATATCGACGTTTACTGTACAAAATCGAACTCAATCGTGATTGTAGTTTTCAGTGCTCCGGCAAGCAAGAAACTTTCAGCGGATGACCAACGAAACTGACGAATCCTCAAGATTCTTAGCCTGTACGATCCACAAGCGTAGTCAGATAAGCGGCGATCTTTTCCACAGCCTCATCAACCGTGTTGGCGACTTCTGCCTCCGCACTGGAGTTCATGTCATCATGCTCGACTATGAACGGACACGTGCCGTTCGACGATTCAATTTGGATGTCTTTCTCGATGTTTGGCAATGAAAACCACCAGATGCCGTCGTCATCGACTCCGGGATGTCTCACCGTGTGCTTTCGAACTAAGACGTTTGGCAATCGCGACTCAACTTGCTCGATAATTCGGTCGATATCACGAGTCACGTTCAAATATCCCCATTGAAATGCTGGCTTCCTAGGTCGGGTCCCAGAAGCCATTGACGACCCTTGGCCCATCCAAGAAACCGGCAACCACACTCCTGATCGTCGATGGACTTGCCCTCCGCGGCAAGGCGAAGTCCATCAAGCGCTGGTCGAAATCTAGATTGAAAATCAGGTTGCTGAAGTCGCAACTCTTCGTCCGCCCAAACCAGAAACTCTTGTATTTGGTCGTCTGGCAGTAGCGCCAAATAGAAGATCATTTGCCGCCAGGCGTAGGCTGTGTTCTTTAACATAATCAGCAGACCATGCCACGTAGGCGAGTTAGCCTGCTGTCGATCGCAAATCCACCTGAAACAGTGCTGAGCAAGTAAAGGCAAGTGACTGTCGAGATCTCTTCTGAGGTCGAGAGCAGCGAACAGCACGGCAAGGTTCTGTGTCGTCAGGATCTGCTGCTGTTCAATGATCATCCCGTGCGTGACGACATCCCATCCACCGTACCTGACACCTGCCCGTGACGAGCAGAGTTCGGCAAATCTGTTGCTGATCGGTCGTCGGAACCAGGAACTCTGGCGCTCGGGAGGCTCGGCAATCTTGTGGATAGTCGCATACTCGATCCCGTAGTACGCTTCGTAGAGACCGCCCTCAAGCAAACTTGCTGCACGCTTAGCAGCCCGTACGTATTTGGCCGAAAACTGTCCCTGGAAGATGTCAGCCGCGATTTCGTCAACAAGCGGCAGATCTAACTCCGAGTCTTTTGCGAGGGCGCGCAGTTCCTGAAGGAGCTTATTGGGTATGATTGCGTGCGGAAACGACGTCAGCGTCAAAGTCACGATCTCGCGCAGCGTCTCTCTCGCCAACGCTTGGGCCGAGAGATCTTCACGTCGAAATCCGTCAATTGCGGCAACCCAGGGCAGTTCCTCGATCTTAACCTGACTTTCGAGATTCATGAGCAATAACGACCGTCGACGGCGGAAAGCCCGATAGATCGACGCGTATAGCTGCCGCAAAATCGGATCAGTAATCCCGGCTGCACGAAGTTCCGATGTGATCTGTGGCAAGACTCGCGCTAGCGTATCACCGGATGTGATAACTCCCCTCTCGATCAATTCATCAACTGTTTCGATTAAGCAGCGCTGGGCCTTGTGCTGAATGGATGGTGGAATAGTTGCCGTCGTTTCAACACCAAATCGCTCGGATTCTTCAATCGTTATCGGCCGCACAATCGAATCCAACTCGTCTAGTCCAACGTCGAGGGGATGCTGCTCCAGACGCGAAACAATGACCCTCGATACTTCGTAGTGTGTAGCCCCGCGGATTTGCTCCGATTGCCTCGCGCGGATTCCTTTGCATCGGTCTGATTCTGGCACGCCACGACGATAGACACTGCGGGCCAGAAGCAGGCGAATACGATTTACGTCAACGTCACTGAGGCTCCGCGCATCATCGATGCAACGTGCGAGGTACAGCCTCAGCTGACGAAAGTTCTCCTTCTTTCGGTCGGGTTTTCCGCATAGCGTGTGTACTTTACGTTTTGTGGCGTATTCATCGAGAGTACTCTGCGCGCGTACCGCCCACTCATTGGGATAGTGGCTACATGGCCGACCGCCCTTCACCTCTGATTCGGCGTCGCCGTTTGACACAATAACAGGTGGTTCACCTTCAACTGTTTCGAGAAATAGGTTGACCGTCTTGTCGTACAGAGGGGCCCATACCTCGATTGCCTCTTTTTGTGCAAGGATCTGACGATTCGGAGAAATACTATTGAGGTCATCAATCGTTGTCGACACATTCTGCAGAAAGACGCGCGAACTGAACCGACGAGGTTCAGCAGCGGGAATTGGATAGAAACGCAGTCTTCCAAAGAATGCGCCAATCTGTTCGAGCAATCCGCGAGCGATTTCCGCATGCCCGTTGTTCACAAGCCAGGCAGCAACAAGCAAGGCACCCTCTTCTGGGACTTGAATGTCGTATCGTCCGGACGCAAGTTGATCGCGTAAACGAGACATTCCGTCTTCGGTTACGAAATAGGCATTTAACGTCTGACGCTCGCTGCCACGTGCGGAAATCGACAATTCGGCAAGCAGACTGCGCTCATGATCAAGGATATCGCCGCCGGCAAGCAGTTCGCCTGTCGCAAATCCACCCGTAACGACCTCCAGAGTTGCCCACTCCGGAACATCGGCGACAGGTGTTCGCGAACCGGCAGCAATGTCCCCGTTTACGACTCCCTCAAAGACCTGGAGCCATTTTGACACCTTCTGCCTTGCCCGCTCGCGAGTCTCATGATCAGGATGCTCGGCGGAGGTCATTAGCGCCTTGGCAATTCGCCCAAGGGCATAACCCGGGTTGACCCGAAAGGCCTCCGCTTCGATGTCCCTGTCCTCGTCCACGGTTTCACCCTCTCAAAACCAAAGGTCCGGGGGCTGGATTTGAACCAGCACCCTCTCGGTCCGAAGCCGAGTGCTCTGCCGTTGAGCTACCCCGGAGCAATAGACGCTGTTTAAAGACCTAATCGAAAGTTTTGCAACAAGAGACAAGTCCGGAGGCTGGACTCGAACCAGCACCCTCTCGGTGACAGCCGAGTGTTCTACCGTTGAACTACCCCGGAACAAACGAGTGTTACTTACAAACCCGGTCACAGTGCTTAACGGTCGGTTCGCACTGCTACGACACCATCAGTCCCGACCGCTATGAGCACTTACCAGCTCACGAGCCGATTGTATTCTAATGGCCTCGTCAGCAGATTAAAGACTCGATTCGATTGGAACACCACGCCAATTGCGAACCTTGACGGCCGGCGGCGTGTCGCTCTCCTGAGAAAATGCGTTCTTTGAAGCGCCCAAGCGGGCGATTTAAGGGCCTGCGTCCTTCGGGCGCCGGCTCTTGTTTGATAAATTGTACGTTCGAGATTCGCTCACCAGTACGGGGCAGTTGATGTTACTGACCATCTCGACCAATCACGAACCGGCGACCGACCTGGGCTATCTGCTGCACAAGCACCCGGATCGCCACCAGACTTTCGATCTGAGCTTCGGGCGGGCTCACGTTTTCTACCCGGAAGCGGACACCGACCGCTGTTCCGCCTGCCTGTTGCTCGACGTCGATCCAGTAGGGCTTGTCCGCGGCAAGGGTAACTGGAAGGACGGGCTGCTGGACCAGTACGTCAACGACCGGCCGTACGTCGCCTCGTCTCTGATGAGCGTGGCGATTTCACAGGTATTTGGATCAGCACTGGCCGGCAGGTCACGGGAACGAGCGGAACTCGTCGAGACACCGATCCCCCTCACAGCCCGCATTGACGTGTTACCGGTACGGGGTGGCGAAGACTTACTGCATCGCGTTTTCGATCCACTCGGCTACAGTGTTTCCGCCACCCAGCATCCGCTCGACGAAAAGTTCGAGGACTGGGGCGAGAGCCCGTACTACTCAGTCGAGTTGGAGCAGGCAACGACCGTTGCGCAGTTGCTGCAGCACCTGTATGTGCTCATCCCGGTCTTCGATCAGCGCAAGCACTATTACGTGGGGCCGGATGAGGTCGAGAAACTGTTGGCCAAAGGTGAGTCGTGGCTGGCCGATCACCCGGAGCGGGGCTTGATCACCCGACGGTACCTCAAGAAACGACAGAGCCTCGTCCGACAGGCCCTGGCCCGGCTTGTCGAAGAGGATGTAAGCAACGCGGACGAGGATCAGGAAGTCGACGACCTGGCTGCACCAGAAGAAAAACAGCGAGAGCTGAGTCTTCACGAGCAACGGCTCGGAGCAGTCCTGGCCGCGATTCGAGCCTCCGGTGCTAAGCGAGTCGTCGACCTCGGGTGCGGCGAAGGGAAGTTGCTGCGCGAACTGCTCGCGGACCATCAATTCACAGAAATCCTGGGAATGGACGTCTCGGTTCGTTCATTGGAGATCGCCCATCGACGTTTGAAGCTGGACCGACTGCCGGACATGCAGCGGCAGCGAATCACGCTCATGCACGGGGCCCTGACGTACCGCGATGAGCGACTCGCGAACTTCGACGCCGCGGCGGTTGTCGAAGTGATTGAGCACCTCGATCCGCCTCGACTGATAGCGTTCGAGCGGGTGGTCTTCGAGCATGCCCGACCGCGCACGGTCGTGCTGACGACGCCGAACCGCGAGTACAACGTGATGTGGGAGTCGCTCCCCGCTGGAAAGGTCCGTCACAGTGACCATCGTTTCGAGTGGACCCGAGAGGAGTTTCAAAGTTGGGCGAACAGAATTGCCGAGCGATTTAATTACATCGTCCGTTTCCTGCCGGTCGGGCCGGAGGAAGCCGAGGTCGGTGCCCCGTCACAGATGGGCATGTTTGAGGCGGAGTAACAATGGGTGGTGGTATGGCCAAGAAGAAGAAAAAGAAAAAGCGGTCCGCAAAAGGGAAAAGCGGCGCCTTTTCAGGATTCAAACAACACAAGAAAACACTTAAGGCACCGATACCGGCGGCTTTTGAGGGCCACGAATCGAAGCTGAGTGTGTCGAGTTGGCACAACGTGCAGATGCCGGAGTTTCTCTGGGTAGCGCTGATTCTGAACGAGTTTGAGACCGACAATGCAATCGAGCGACTCCGGAGAATTGCCCAATCCTGGCCCAATATCTCAGAACTCGAAAACCGAAAGGTACAGCCTGGGTCCCTATCGGCAATCGCTGGACTTAATGGGACGGCACGGGCGGCAATTCTCGACACGATCCTGCAAGTCGTCGAATCAAAATCGATCATCGCACCGTTGTGCAATCTCACACAGCTTCCGTCGAGAAGCGATTGGGTTGCTCGATTCGGGGAAGAGGAATCGATTGAGCATTGGAAAACGCTGGGGCGCACCGTCGAAAATTTCAGCCGTTTCCAAGGCGAGCTTGCCACACACACGTGTTGGTTCATTAGCCTTGTCGGCGCTGTGTCAGGACAGATGACCGCGGCCGAACACTTGCGGCAAGGCCTCGATGAAATGCGTTCGTCGTACCCAGCAAACATGAAATTGGTCGGAGGACTCTTTCGCAGCGAAGCAGGGACAATGCGAGAATGGCCAACCGGCTGGCCGGAGATGTTTTGGAACGAGGTGTACGACAAGTTTCCATGTTCTCCAGCTCGTTCAGGACGAGAGCAGCCTGAGGACTACCCGGCCATTGTTGCATGTGCCATAGGATCTGTTGCGATCGCAGTGTCAGACCACTACTGGACGTCAAGAAACCGAAGTGACGATCGAATCCACGAGACCGCCTTCGGAATCGCCTTGGCCGCCGCGGCCTTGGCTAACGAAGTGATTGAATTACGATCTCATACTCGGTTCAGTGGACTTGCTTCTCTACGAACGATCACTGAGTGCGCGATCAACTTGTCGTTTCTCGTGCAGAAGAACGAACCTGACTTATGGGCTCGGTTCCGGCTTTATGGTAGCGGACAGGCACATCTCATTTCAACGAAACTCAACAACGACCTCGCATCCGCGAATTGTGTTGATTCATTGTGGATCGAAGCATTCCTCCAGGAAGAACAATCAAAGGATTTTATCAACATTGAGCTTGGAGACTGGTCCGGGGACAACCTGAGAAGTCGCGCGGAAGAGAGTGGCACGAAAGACCTATATGATTCTTACTACGATTATTCGTCCAGTCTGCTTCATGGAGACTGGCTAGGCGCAGCTACTTTCGGCACGACTTGGGATATGAATCCTTTTCACCGGCTGCAGCGAGTGCCCCGAGAATATCCACGGAATATCCCGTCTGTGATTCCGGATTTGGCCCGAGTGCTGAATCGAATGCTCGACACGCTCGACTCGCTTTACCCAGGTTTAACTTTCAGACTTCAAGAACCTCAATTGCCAGAAGACGGCGAGGCGGAGAACGAGTAGTCGCTAACAAGACCATACCGCCGATGAAAAACCGCGTTCATAACAGCCCGAATCTCATCTACTCGGTGGGAACGCAGGTCGTTGCACTCAAGCAGGTGCAGGGATCCAACGGGCAGACCGTACACCCGCCTGGGGCCGTCGGGGTGATCGTGCGCTCACCGCGGGATCGGGCTCACTCGTACCGTGTGAAGTTCGTGGATGGATTCGAGGCGGCAATTCACCACAACAACCTGATGCTGTTGGCCGAATACAAGCAGGGCGCGATCAATGATTCCGGACAGGTGCTCTCGACGCACGGGCTGTTTGACCGGGTGATTTACCGCTGCGTGGTCGGCTCGCGAGCGTTCGGACTCGACACCGACTCCTCCGATACGGACAGACGCGGTATTTATCTGCCGCCGGCCGATCTGCATTGGTCGCTCTACGGTGTGCCTGAGCAGCTTGAGAATGACGAGACTGAGGAAGCCTACTGGGAGTTGCAGAAGTTTTTGATCATGGCCCTCAAAGGCAACCCGAACATTTTGGAATGCCTCTATACGCCGATCGTGGAGCATGTCACGCCGCTGGCCCAAGAGCTACTCGACATGCGCGACTCGTTCTTGTCACGGTTGGTCTACCAGACGTTCAACGGCTACGTGATGTCGCAGTTCAAGCGAATGCAGGCAGGGCTGCGGAACCAGGGCAAGGTAAAGCCAAAACACGTGATGCACCTCATGCGGCTATTGCTCTCAGGCATCCACGTCCTGCGCGAGGGCACGGTGCGTGTCGATGTCGGCGAGCACCGTGAGCAGCTGCTGGCGATTAAGAGTGGCGAACTGACGTGGGAAGACGTCGAGGCATGGCGGATGCAGTTGCATAAGGATTTTGACCAGGCGTTGGAGGAAACGAGCCTGCCGGAGCGGCCCGACTACGAGTGCGCAAACGATTTTCTAGTCCGCGCGCGACGCTTGGCGATTGCGGAGGAGTTGCCATGAACGCCCGGACCATCGACTACAACAAGCTGCATCGCCAGGTCGACGAGCATCCGTATCCGCTGTTGTTTGCAACGATCAGCGGCGCACATCTGTATGGCTTTCCTTCGGCCGACTCCGACTTTGATCTGCGCGGAGTTCACCTGCTGCCGCTGGAGAATGTGCTGGGACTCGACGCATGCGACGAAACCGTCGAGCGCGAGGGCGTGCGCGAGGGGCTGGAGATGGACCTCGTTACGCATGATGCAAAGAAGTTCTTCGGCCTAATGCTCAAGAAGAACGGTTATGTCCTGGAACAGCTGCTCTCGCCGCTGGTCGTTCATACGACACCGGAGCACGAAGAGCTGAAGACGATTGCCAAGGACTGCATTACCCGGCATCATGCTCACCACTACCTTGGCTTCGCCGCCACGCAGTGGAAGCTATTCCACAAGGAGGATCCGCCGCGGGTCAAGCCGCTGCTGTACGTCTACCGCGTGCTGCTTACCGGCACCCACTTAATGCGGACCGGCGAGGTGGAAGCGGACTTGCTCAAGCTCAATGAGGAGGCTGGTTTGCCGTACATGGACGAGCTGGTCGAGCGAAAGCTATCGGGGTCGGAGAAAGGAAAGCTGGATGCGGCTGACCTCACGCTCCATGAGAAAGAGTACAAGCGGCTAGTCGGTGAGCTAGAAGCAGCGGCCGAGAAGTCCACGCTGCCGGAACGGGCGTCTGGGAAGGCTGCATTGAATGATTTGTTAGTTCGCCTTCGACTGCAGTCGTTTTCGGCGGAGGTCAAGTGAATGGAGACCGTAATCTTCATCGGCGTTCAGGCTTCCGGAAAGTCGACGTTTTTTCACGAACGCTTCGAGAATTCACATGTGCGAATCAATTTAGACATGCTACGCACCCGGCACCGCGAAAAACTCTTGATCGATGCGTGTCTGGAAGGCAAGCAGCCCCATGTCATCGACAATACGAACCCTACAAAAGAGGACAGAGCGAAATACATTCCGCTGGCCAAGTCCAAAGGGTTTCGTGTGGTCGGTTATTACTTTGCGTCGAAGGTTGATGATTGCAAGCTAAGAAATGAGCAACGTGGCGAAGACGAGCAAATCCCGCTTGCCGGCCTATTGGGGACCTACAACAGGCTCCAGCTGCCCCAGCATGACGAGGGATTCGACGCCCTTTACTACGTTTCCATAGCGGACGACGGCTCCTTTAACATTGATGAGTGGAACGATGAAGTTTGACGAACTCGATACCAAGATGCGCGTCTTCGAGACCGCACATGACCACTGTGTGCTGCCGGGCGTGTTTATTGTTGCCAGACTCGACGGACGGAGCTTTACGCGGTTGACTAAAGAGGTGCATGACTTCGAGGCACCGTTCGACGAACGGTTTCGCGATGCGATGATCGACACGACCGCCCACCTCATGGAGTGCGGTTTTCGTGTTATTTATGGCTACACCGAAAGCGATGAAATCTCGTTGCTGTTCGACCAATTCGAGGACTCATTCGGCCGGAAGGTTCGTAAGTTCAATTCCGTCCTCGCGGGAGAGGCCAGCGCGAAGTTCTCGCTGCTGCTGGGAGCCATCGCGTGCTTCGACTGTCGCATCTCGCAGCTGCCTGGAAGGAATGAAGTCGTCGACTATTTTCGATGGCGTAATGAAGACGCACATCGGAACGCACTGAATGCCCACTGTTATTGGACACTCCGGAAGGAAGGGCAATCGGCGAAGAACGCGACAAACGAGCTTGTGAACATGTCGATCGGTGACAAGAACGAACTGCTCTTTCAGAGGGGCGTAAACTTCAACGACCTGCCAGGTTGGCAGAAGCGTGGCGTCGGGCTGGTCTGGGAAGATTACGAAAAGGAAGCGGTCAATCCGAAGACAGGCGAAAGTGTCACCGCCGTCCGCCGTCGTCTGCGCCCCGTTATGGATTTGCCTATGCGAGACGAGTACAGCGACTTTATTGCTTCACTAATCGGAGAGTGCGACAGCTCGTGAACATCTCAATCCCCAAACTTTCGCTCGTTGTCCTCATCGGCCCTAGCGGGTCGGGCAAGAGTACGTTTGCGCGCGAGCACTTCTTGCCCACCGAAGTGCTCTCGTCCGACTTCTGCCGTGGACTCGTAAGCGATGACGAGAATGACCAAGCGGCGACGAACGACGCATTTGACGTGCTGCATTACGTCGCCAGCAAGCGTCTGGCGGCCGGGAGACTGACTGTTGTCGACGCCACCAACGTACAGCGAGAAGCCAGACAGCCGCTCGTTAAGCTCGCCCGCGAGTACCACACGCTGCCAGTAGCGATCGTATTCGACATGCCGGAGGATATCTGCCAGCAAAGAAACCGCGACCGTTCGGATCGAGATTTTGGTCCGCATGTCATTCGTCAACAGCGGTCGCAGCTGCGCCGTTCGATCAAGTCACTCAAGCGCGAAGGTTTCCGCCATATCTTCGTGTTGGAGCGTCCGGAGGAGGTCGACGCCGTTACGGTTGAGCGGGTGCCGCTTTGGAATGACAAACGGGATGAGCATGGTCCCTTTGATTTCATTGGCGACATTCATGGCTGCTGTGACGAACTGGAAGACTTGCTCGTCGAGATGGGCTACGAGTCGCGGCCGACCCAAGATCCTGGCCCCGGCTGGTCGGATATCTGCTACGCACATCCAGAGGGCCGCAAGGCGGCCTTTGTCGGCGACCTGGTCGACCGCGGCCCGCGAGTGGTCGACTCGCTGAGCCTGGTGCGTAACATGGTCACCGCCGGCTCGGCGATCTGTGTGCCCGGCAACCACGACATGAAGCTGATGCGCAAACTTCGTGGCAAGAACGTACAGATTACTCACGGCCTGGCCGAGTCACTTGCCGAGATCGATGCGATCGAAGAAACGCAGCAGGAGGAATTCCGTAAGCAATTGTGCGGATTCCTCGACAGCCTGGTCAGTCACTACGTACTCGACAACGGCAAGGTCGTTGTCGCCCATGCCGGCATGAAGGAGTCGATGCAGGGTCGCGGCTCCGGCAAGGTGCGTGAGTTCGCCCTCTATGGCGAAACGACCGGCGAGACAGACGAGTTCGGCCTTCCGGTCCGTTACAACTGGGCATCGGAGTATCGTGGCAATGCCATTGTCGTTTACGGCCATACTCCTGTACCGGAGCCAGACTGGCTCAACAAAACGATCAACATCGACACTGGCTGTGTCTTCGGCGGGGCGCTGACAGCGCTTCGTTATCCCGAGCTGGAGTTTGTCAGCGTTAAGGCAAAGCAGACTTATTGCGAGCCCGCCCGGCCGTTTTTGGCTGACGGCGAGAAGTCGCCGTCGCTCTCGACGCAGCACGAGCACGATGATCTCCTAGACATCGCCGATGTGAGTGGCAAGCGGATCATCTCGACCCGGCTGCGGCATAACGTGACGATTCGCGAGGAGAATGGCACGGCCGCGCTCGAAGTAATGAGCCGATTCGCTGCGAACCCTAAGTGGCTCGTGTATCTGCCACCGACGATGTCGCCGTCGGAAACCAGTACGCGCACGGGCTACCTGGAGCATCCGGACGAGGCCTTTTCTTATTTCCGCAGTCAGGGCGTGCCGAAGGTCGTTTGTGAAGAGAAACACATGGGATCGCGCGCGGTGGTTGTCATCTGCCGAGATGAGGATGCGGCAACAAGGCGATTCGGTATCGAAGGCGAGACAGGTATAGTCTTCACGCGCACCGGGCGGCAATTCTTCAATGACGAGTCATTGGAGCGGGCGGTGTTGCAACGCGTTCGTGAGGCACTCTCTGGGTCTGGGTTTTGGGAGGAGTTCGACACAAAGTGGGTCGTGCTCGACTGCGAATTGATGCCATGGTCAGCGAAGGCGCAGGAGCTACTCAAGTCGCAGTACGCGGCCGTTGGTGCGGCGGCTAACGCGGCGCTACCCCACGTCTTGCAGGCGCTGGGTGCAACCAATGCGCGTCTGAACGGTGAGGAAGCTAATTCGCTTCGTGGGTTACATACGGAGTTCGAGAGTCGGCAGGAGTCGGCACAGCTGTTCGTGGATTCCTACCGCAATTACTGCTGGCCGGTCGAGTCGATCGACGATTTCAAGCTGGCGCCGTTTCATATCCTCGCGACCGAAAGTCGCGTTCATGTGCAGCAGAACCACCAATGGCACATGGAGACTATCGCGGACGTATGTGAGCGAGATTCAAAGCTCCTCCTGGCAACTCCGTTCCGAGTCGTCGATGTGACCGATCCCGGCGAGGTCGAGGAAGCCACCGGCTGGTGGAATGAACTGACCGGTCGTGGTGGCGAAGGCATGGTCGTCAAGCCGTTCGACTTCATCGCCAAGGTCAAGAAGGGCTTACTGCAGCCAGCGGTGAAGTGCCGTGGACGCGAGTACCTGCGTATAATCTATGGCCCGAACTACACGCACGAAGACAACCTCACCCGACTCCGCAATCGTGGCCTGGGCGCGAAACGCTCGCTTGCCCTGCGCGAATTTGCATTGGGGATCGAAGCCTTGGAGCGATTCGTCCGCCGCGAACCATTGCGTCGCGTTCACGAGTGCGTCTTTGGTGTGCTGGCCCTGGAAAGCGAGCCGGTCGATCCACGGTTGTAGTTTTCTCTTGCCCTTAGCGACAGTGAGATTGAAAGAACGAGCGAGTGCGAACTTAAGAGGATGATTTCTTGGCACGCCGCTTCCGCTTTGGAGAGGTTGGTTTCGTCTCGCCGATGGTCATCACCTCAACGCCAATCGCAGCAAACTCTTCAATGCGTTCGATTCAGCTTCGCGTTGTGTGTGACCATGTATTCCAACAAAGAGACTGCAAGCGAACGCCGCTCTATAGGCGTGTCGCTCACACTATAGATAAGAGGCTTGTAGAACCCCGATCTTGACGATGTCTGCTGAAGAAGGTGTTGGATGGCCAGATCAGGAAAACCGCGTTGCGCCAAATCGGTGGCCACCGCAATAGTTTTTATGAATCGAAATCGATCCGGGTCGTCTCTCGCTATGTCGGATGAGGGGTCCTTGCCCGGCATTTTACCCGACTGACGGGCTTGTCGTACGTGTCTATGCGTTCGTGCAAGCACGAGCATTGAGTCCGCGTGCTTGGATGTTGCTCGCACATGTGCGAGCGATTCTGCGAGGTCGCCAAAATACACTACTGGCGTCTTGCCCTTTTCACCGCGTTTCGCTTTTTGGGTGAGTTGATCCGATCGAACGTGATTGACCAGCGAGACAATCGCAGCTGTGCTCCTTCGATTGTCGTCGATTCTGTAGCAACGGTGACCGTCGAGTCCAAACTCCTCAAAGTGCTTCGGTTCTGCGCCGAGAAATCCGAAGATCGCCTGCTCTGGATCGCCAATGACACCGACAACCGTTCCCTCACTTGCAAGAAGGCGAACAAGTTCGGCCTGTACAGGGCTCGTATCCTGAAACTCGTCGATGAAGAGATAGGGGAATCGGGCGCTCAGAAAACCACGAAGGGGCGAATGCTCGCGAAGAAGCCGGTGTGCAAAATAGAGGACGTCATCATGGTCGATTGTTCCTTTAGGCCAGCGCCGGCGATTGTAAGAAAGCAGGCGGTCCGGCGATAGAAGATGGGAGATTGAGTTCTCCCGACCATCACTCTTCTCAAGCGAAACATAGCAAGCGTGACCGTCAGCTCCAATGGACACGGTCTGCTCACGAAGCCGCTTCTTTAGGTATTGGAGCTTGTCTGCCGCAAATGGATTACGTAGTTTTCCTTCGCCGTATTCTTCAAGCCATTCCTTGAGATGGTCATATCGTACGTAGTGTTCGTTGTGCGTGGTTACCAAATCATGGGCGACCAGATCGTCTCCGCTCTCGTCCTTGAGGAGATGAAGATAAGGGCGAACGAGGTTGCGAAAAAGGAAACTATGGATGGTCGATATGTCGGCGGCATACAACGCAGTATCGCAAGCCATCCGTGACAATTAGAAGATGGCACGACGCGCGTCCATCCCTTAACGCGTAGTCTTCTGCTTGGGATCGTGCGGTGAGGCACGAGCTATTCATCTTCTTGACCTCGACGACTGCGCGTAGCTTCTCGTCTTGACGAGGAGTTGAATTAAAGAGGGCCACATCCACTCGATTCCACTCTATGGCCATTTTCTGTGGCGTCCATCCAAGCGTCCTGAGGAGCGGCGCCACCAGATAGGTTACGGTTTCGCTCTCAGATGGCGACTGTCTTGTTCGTTGATACCAGCGCGCGATACGAACTAACTCGTCCATTTGGTCTACGAGGTTGTCTATGGAAGACGCCGCTATACCTTGGTCGAATAGAAAGCCGGCAACTCGCTCCATATCAGCTTCATCCCCTGGTTTCTCGTCAACACAGGAGTCTGGGAGTTCTTCCAACTTACGAGTCTTTTCTCGTTCATCGATTACGAGTGTGGTAAGCCACTCTCGCACGTCGTCTGAACTCATCACGAGTACCGTGTCACCTCGCTTCAACGTGTGTGCAGGAAAATTTTTCGGTTCGTGGTTGTACTTCCACAACCATTTGACTCGCCGGACATATTGGAGATCCCAACCATCGATGTCCCCGAAGTCATCCAACCACGCCGCACCCTCGCCGACTACTTCACCAACCCCATAGACCCATTGTGTGCCGACACGGAGCACCACAAGATCACCAGCCTGAATCGTTTCGCAGAATTTCTTGATGTCTGTCAGCTTACGAGCTGAGTACCCATCAATCATCACGATTTCCGCGTTATGATCTGGCCATGGTCCGTGCCGACCGGGTCCCATAGCGATCACATCCCAGCGCAAGAAGACATCTGGGTACCATCTCTCGTTGTCGCCTGCAGCGACTTGCCAAATGTTCCTACCTTCGATGTCCATTTCTTGACACCTTGATACCGATAAATCGCGACTCGATCGACATAACAACCTGCTTGGCCATATCCCGCGTACTCCGGATGTTTTGTAACGCAGGCATGGAATTACCAGGGCAGGCCGTCAGGATACCGTTTTGGGGGGGCCGTTTGGAGGGGCTGATTGCGAACACGTGAGCGAAACAACCGTGTTTTTGGCGGCTGTGTCACGGTCGCGGGATCGGCGCGCGCCGGTGAGCGGACCACACATTCGAGGACTCTCCGGACACGTTGCTAGCTCCGTCACATGCGCGTGCAAGCGTCGCGAGAAAACTCCGTAGCTTAATCAGCGATTACCGCATCCAGGATCGCTTCAACTTCCGCCTCATACGTATCGAAACCGCGGTTGAGCACACCTGGTAGCAGGTCTCCAAACGCATTTGCCTCGAGCAGATAATGTGCGCGAAATCCGGGCGTAAATAACAGGTCGAGACTGAATTGAAGCGAGTTCGGAAAACAGGCTGCCGCGTCCGAGCACGTCCGCATCGCTTCCTCCCATGCCATTTCGGGTACCTTCGCGCGTAGCTCGTCTAGGTCACCTCGACGATTGCCGAGATGAAGATTGGTCAAGGGCGACCGACTCGTTCTTGCCACCATGTGCCTTGGATCGCCCGCAAGCATCACGACGCGAAGGTCGAGTACTCGTCGCTGCAGCGAAGCCTTCGGCATCCACTTTTCAACGTGTACGCGATGAGGGATCAGAGTCTCCACCAGTTCACGCACATCGCCTAAATCGGTATATCTCTGCAGCTTGAGCGAGTTATAGAGTCGCGTCCCCTTCCCGTCCTCTACCATGAGAGCCGAGGTAATCGCCTCGATACGATTCCCACGTCGATGCAAGGCGACAACTCCGCTCGCCGAGGAAGCGTGGGCTGGTTTGATGAAGACGCGCTCCCACCCCTCCTCTTCCATCCGAAGTATGAAATGGTCGAACGAACGTACTATACCCAGTGCGGGTGGAACGGGAAGATTCGCGCGATTGAATCGCGAGTGACACGCGCACTTATCGAACATAACGGTCACGTCGGTAAGCGACAGAGCAAAGACAAGATCACTCCGAACACGGAAATAATCGCGCCACTGCGACAATAGGTTAGAAAACCCCAGGTACCATTGTCGCGTGTTGAATACTCGACCATGTTGGTAGTCGCTTTCTCGGATCTCTGTAGCTGATAGCGCCGGCGTTCCTTCCGCGTCGCACGGAGCTTCACCTGCCGCGAGAAGAAGTTTCTCGACCTGGAAATTCTCGCCGGGCGAGTCAATGCGCACGATCGCGCCGTGAGGAATCTCATCGATCCGTTTTCGTCCCAGAAGCAAATCGAGATAGCTGAGCTCGGCTGCGGCGGGTTGGCCATGCCGAGCTAGAGCGTCCTGGAACAGACGCACGCGACGGTTCTCGGGATTGCCAATGACAACCCAGGGACGTTGCGAGTTCATTCTGACACGGCCACGTAGCGATACACTTCGCCATCGTCCTCATCACCTTCTTGATGATCGCTAGCGTCGAGTTCCGTAACTAAGCCATTGAGCCGCTCGACAACAGCGGGCGACACGTAGTGAAAGTGAATGTCCAGCTTCTTAAGTGACGAAATCCAGTTGCTCTCGGCCAACGCGGTCGCGCCGACGTCGGTCAATATTCCCATCGAGAGGTCAAGAACTTCGACAGATTCTGGAATGCCCTGCCTGGCGAGCAGCTGCGCGGTTTCGTCCGCGTTGCAATCATCGCGCAGCCCGAGATAGCGCAGCTTGGCGACCGGGCCGGTCGAGAGCAACGAAGAAATATCATCGCTGCGGATGTTATTTCCGTAACCGTCGTCCCCAAGCCACAACTCAAGATGTTCCAGTGCCGGCAACTCGGCCGACGTCACCTCGCGGACAAGCTCCGCCGACATACCACCCGTCTCGATCACGAGCCTCTGGAGCCTCGCATGACGCGGTCTCCCCAAACTCAGCCCGTTGCCGCCACGGACATAGAATTGTTCCAGATTCGGAAAGGCTTCAAAAAGCGGTGAAACGTCGCTCTGATTGATCCACGATATTTCCGACTCTTCCATGGTCAATTCGCCAAGGAATAGCGCCTTGAGATTCGGCAGCTTGTCCCGGGCGTTGACAAGGGCTTCGACAATGGGCTGTGAGTCATTTCCGGTTGAGGTTTCCCCCCAGTCCCCAATGATCAGCGCCTGCAACTCTTCGCAAATGGGATCGTTCAATAGTTCCGCAAACAATTTCTCGAACGACTCGCCATTCTCACTTGCTTCCCAACCGATCTCCAAACGTAAGGCATAGTTGGGAGGTGCGGGAAGCGGGCTTCCAGCGGTGTAAGGTTGAATCTTAAAGCCCGCAAACTCTTCGATGTGCTCATGAATGGTCATTGTCGAAACTGCTCCCCAGGTAGTGGCCATTATCCCCCGATTGAGTGTACAATTCCGAGCAGCCAATCGCGAGAGGCTTTCTCGCGAAGTCACATCCTTTTCTCAGTTCGGGGGTGAACATGTGGCGCCACGGGGACGTCTTCATTCAATCGTGTGATCAGGTTCCGGAAGGGGCCAAGAAACTGCCACACCTTACCCTCGCGAAGGGAGAGATCACCGGTCACGCACACCGGGTATTGGAGCGTGATGGCAATCAGCTCTACGAGTTCGGCGATTCGATGTTCCTATTGGTAGGCGGTCCGAGGGCAACCGTGACGCACGAGGAGCACGCTCCCATCGAACTGGAACCGGGTGCGTATCGAGCTTGGATCCAACGAGAATACAGCCCCGAAGCGATTCGGCGCGTATTGGATTAGCATCACAGGGCTGCAGTCGGATCGGTATGGACCTTAATGACCTCTTCACATCGTTCAAGAGTGCGGTACGATTCGCGGTCGGCGATCGTACGGGGCGAGGCACAGGAAAGAACGACGTGATTGGCGATTTGCGACCAGGTCAGCAACACATGTCGCTAAGCATGCGCGAAAGCGATGTGGAGGAACTGCCGGCCGGTATCTCAGTTCGATTTTGCCTCGACCTGGAAAACTGCCGCCAACTGCGGCGCCTGCCGGCAAACCTAAAGGCCGGCAGCTTGAACATCAGTGGCTGCACCGGTCTGGAAAACCTTCCAGAAGGTCTCAGCGTTTCGTTCCTCGATATGAACGGTTGTCATCAGATCGAGTCGTGGCCTCAGACTGGACGATTGACGACTGGGCGTCTGAGCATGCGCGACTGCGCGGGGCTCACCGGATTGCCGCCCTGGCTGGGACGCATTTCCCAACTCGATTTGGCCGGATGTGTCCAAATTGAGCATCTGCCGGAAGATCTCGAAGTGTCATCCTGGTTAGACATCGCCGGCACGGGCATCCGATCTCTACCGAAGTCGCTCGAGGGAGTGGGGTTGCGATGGCGAGGAGTGCGAATTGATGAACGAATCGCCTTTCAACCCGAGGAGATCACGGGCCAAGAGGTTCTCGAAGAGGCCAACGCGGAGTTGCGCCGGGTCAAGATGGAGCGAATGGGCTTCGATCGCTTCATCGACGAAATCGCTCCGGAGATTCTCGATCGTGATACGGATGCCGGTGGAGAGCGGAAACTCTACCGTGTTGAACTCGAGGACGACGAACCGCTGGTCTGTGTCGAGGTTCTTTGCCCTTCCACCGGGCGCAGGTATCTCCTTCGCGTTCCCCCCGATACACAGACGTGTCATCAGGCCGTTGCCTGGACGGCCGGCTTTGACAATCCGAAGGATTACAGACCGCTCATTGAAACCTAGGCTTTGCGCCTAGTCGAAATCGCCAAGCGATGGACATCACAAAACTCATCGGAACGCATGACGTTCTCTTCATTACCCTCGACACGTTGCGGCATGACGTCGCGGTGTCGTGCTTGGAAGATGGTAGAATCCCGTTCCTCGCATCCCTGTTGCCCCAATCAAAATGGGAAGAGCGGCACACGCCTGGTAGCTTTACCTATTCCGCCCACCACGCCTTCTTTGCGGGCTTCCTTCCGACTCCGACTACGCCTGGACCACACCCGCGAATGTTCGCAGCGGAGTTTCCTGGCAGCGAAACGACCAATTCGACGACCTTTGTCTACGATGCGCCCACTTGGGTGGAAGGGCTTCGCCAGGCAGACTATCACACGATCTGTATCGGCGGCGTTGGGTTCTTCAATCGAATGACGGCGCTCGGACGTGTCTTGCCTGATTTGTTCGATGAGAGTCATTGGTCGCCAGAACTCGGCGTTACGTGCGCCGATTCGACAGAAAATCAGGTCGATCTGGCTTGCGAAAGCGTAGCACGAGTGCCACATGGAAAGAGACTGTTTCTCTTCCTCAATGTGTCCGCGATTCATCAGCCGAATTGCCTCTACGTGACAGAGGCGGAAGAGGACTCAGTTGAAACGCAGGCGGCCGCTCTCGAATACGTCGATCGGTGCCTGCCGCCACTATTTGCAGCGCTGAGGAAGCGGGGCAACACGCTCTGTCTGATCTGCTCGGATCATGGAACCGCGTACGGCGAAGACGGCTACATGGGGCATCGGATCAGCCACCCGGTCGTGTGGACCGTGCCCTATGCTGAATTTTGTTTGAACCAGAACGGAGCCGAGATATGATCGTGTCCAATCGTGCTCCGACTGTTGACGATCCGTACGTTGGCTACTCGTATGCCTACCCGCATAAATCGGCCTACAGACAGTTGGCGCCAACGATTCCCCTTGAGACGTTGTGGGCGAACGAACAGCTGGGCTCGCTGTTCCTCTATCTTCATATACCGTTTTGCGAATATCGGTGTGGCTTCTGTAATCTATTTACACTCGCCCGTCCCGATGAGGACTTGGTCGCGCAGTACCTGCGGCAACTCAGGATCGAGGCCGCGCAGGTGCGTGACGCGATTCCAGACGCCACGTTCGCTCGTGTTGCCTTAGGTGGGGGGACACCGACTTTCTTAAACGATCGAGAGCTAGCGGAACTTCTCGATATTGTCAGTGCGGTGGCTGGAAGCGCTCCCCAGATGGTACCTGTTTCTTGCGAAGCCTCGCCCGCGACACTGACTGCCGAAAAAGCTGGCATGCTACGTGCGTGGGGTGTGGACCGTATTAGTATCGGCGTTCAATCGTTTATTGACGCAGAGTTGGGGGCGCTGGGTCGTCCTCAAGATCGCGGGGACGTTCGACGAGCGATCGAGATTGTACGTTTGGAAGGATTTCCCGTATTGAACGTCGATTTGATATTTGGCGTCGAGGGACAGACTACCAACTCGTGGCTCACATCAGTCAACGAAACGATCGAACACCGACCCGAGGAGATCTATCTTTATCCGCTATACGTTCGCGAGCACACGGGACTCGGCAGCACCGCGAAAGAGCCAAATCAGGAACGGCTGGATGCATACCGCTCTGCTCGTGCACGATTGCTGGATGCCGGTTACCTGCAACGCTCTTTGCGTATGTTCCAATTACCCGAGCATGTCGAGTCGAGCGATCCCGTCTATTGCTGTCAGTCGGACGGGATGGTCGGACTCGGATGTGGTGCAAGGTCTTATACGAAGTCGGTCCACTACTCCACAGAGTTTGCCGTGGGACGTCAAGGCGTCCGATCGATTCTCGCCGACTACTTGGCTCGGCAGCCTGATGCCTTCCGAAGCGCCTCGCACGGAATCGTGCTCGATGGCGAGGATCAGCGCCGACGTTTTACGATTCAGAGCATTTTGCAGGCAGATGGGCTGTCGCTCCACGAATATCAAGCGCGATTCGCGAGCAATCTCTTCGACGATCTTCCGGAGCTTCAATGCCTGATAGAGCGAGAGCTCGCGGTGCCAGCCGTTGACCGAATTCGCCTCACCGATGCCGGCCTGGAATTGTCCGATGCCATTGGGCCCTGGCTCTATTCGAGTCGTGTCCGGAGGTTGATGGAGAGCTTTCAGTGTCATTGAACCTGACCATCTTGTATCGGGGTGATTTGTCGAGCTGCAACTACGATTGTCCATATTGCCCCTTTGCCAAACATTGGGAGTCGAAGGAAGAATTGCAAGCGGACCGGGACGGCTTGAATCGCTTTTGTCGCTGGGTGGCTGAGCAAAGGGACGACCGCTTAAGCGTGTTCTTCACGCCCTGGGGAGAAGCGCTCGTTCGCAATTGGTATCGCCAGGCGATCGTTTCGTTGACCCATCTCAAGCATGTCGAGAAGGTAGCGGTTCAGACCAATCTGTCGTGCTCCCTAGAGTGGCTGTCAGAAGCAGTTGCAACCAAAGTAGGACTCTGGTGCACCTATCACCCCGGGCAAACGATACGAGACACTTTTCTTCGCCAATGTCGTCAGCTAGATGAGTTGAATGTGTCGTACAGTGTTGGGTGCGTGGGACTTCGCGAACATGTAACGGAGATCCAGTCGCTGCGAACTCAGTTGCCCGATTCAGTCTACCTATGGATCAATGCGTATAAGTCACAAAGTGACCATTACGACGACTCGACGATCAATACCTTCAATACCTTCACGGCCATTGATCCGTTGTTTCCGGTCAATAACACCAGGCATCCCAGTCTGGGGAAACGCTGTCACACGGGCCAGTCCGTGTTCACCGTCGACAGCAGAGGTGACATGCGACGCTGCCACTTCGTGGACGACGTGATCGGAAACATCCACGATGCGAGTTACAGGGACTCTCTTTACGCTCGTGCTTGTCCGAATGAAACGTGTGGCTGTCACATTGGATATGTGCACCTGGAAGAACTGCAGCTTTATCCGCGCTTTGGCAATGGTGTCTTGGAGCGTGTTCCTGTCGAGCGCAAGACCGTGGCGTTGGAGTTGGCTCGTACTTGAAGTCACCTAAAGTGTTGCTCGATCGCTAAGTGGACTTCTTGCTACCGTTCTGTCCCACCGCTGGCAGCCCCATCTTCTTGCGCCAGCGTCCTACAGTGCGGTATGCACATCCTGTGCGACGAGAGATTTCCCGATCGGTGTACTTCTGCAGCTTGATTAGATCAACCGCCGCCTTGTGTTTCTTGCTGTCCACTCGAACTTTTCGTGCCTTGACGGCCGCACCGCATGCTTCACGATTCGTCACACGGTGTGCATGATCATAGGCCCGTATGACGGTGAGCTCGGCCACTTCAATCCCCAATTGATCTCCAATCCGGTTGGCGATTATGGACCAGTCCAGACCTTCCTCATCTCGTATGCGAGCGACGTCGCAGGCAACGTCCCGGAACCGGTCCCAGCCAGCGTATCGAGGATCGTCCCCTGCCCCTCGTTTGCGCTTTGGCTTCTTACCAGTCTTCGCAAACTCGATGATGTCGGCAACATCTCGCCAGGACATGTGATGCTTATATGCAATCTGCTGGATTTGCATGCCGGCATCGTACATCTGAAGGAACTCGTTGGCCTTTTGCTGGTATTTGGGGATCTTCTCGAGCCGCAACGAGACTGGTTCGGTAATTGTCCAGTTATATGTACTCAGGTACGCCCGAAAACGGCGTACAAATTACGGCAAGTACTGACGCGGCGAGTACAAACGCTGCTTGCAGATCTGGTGCACAAAGTAATGGCAAAACGGCCAGTAAGTGGCAGAAGAGTCTCCAGATTGATAGAAAAGACTGTAGCGGAGAGTACAATCTTCCAATTTGTGGTGCATAGCTGGTGCATACGCGGCGCGCAAATGGTGCAAAAGCATTTCGTATGCACCAAAAAAGTCGGCCTGATCGGGGCGGAGCAGCGCGTTATCGGAAGTTGTTTTAGTTTCTTTGGTTACGTACCGGAAGCGTTTTGAAAAGGCGCGTTTCGGCAATCGAAAAAAAGTGGTGCATACGGACTCCTGTCCTCTCCGCTTGACATAAGTTGTTTATGTCAAACAACTATGTC
>CALKYM010000055.1 GCA_938003525.1 uncultured Planctomycetales bacterium
ATGCCTTCCCAGCCGGGCGTTTCGCTGGCCAGGTACTCCGGCTCACACAGCGCGTCGAGCATCTCCAGCGCGGTGCGGCGGTAGGCGCTGGCCTGCTTTGCATCATTCGTTTGTCCGGCCAACTGCCACAATCCGCTCGCCGCAATGGCGGCGGCCGAGCTGTCTTTTTGCGGCCCCCAGGGTAGCGGCGCCGTCAAGTCGGCATCGAAGTCCCAGTACGGCACGCGATCGTCGGGCAGGTGTTCGAGCCAGTACGCCGCGTTGCGCTGGGAGATGTCCAGGAACTCTGCGTCTTGCGTGTAGCCATAGACCGTGCTGAAGCCGTACAGAGACCACGCCAGCCCACGCGCCCAAGAGCTTTCGCCCGAGATCCCCTGGTGGCTCGATTGTCGCAAGAAAGCGCCGCTCGCCGTGTCAAACACTCCCTCGTGCGCCGTCGAGCCGTCCGCACGCACCAGCCGCTCTCGTGTGGTGCGGCAGTGCGTCGTTGCCACCCTCAGCAACTCTTCGTCGCCCGACTCGCGGGCCGCGTAGAAGATCAACGGCACGTTCATCATGATGTCGATGAACAACGACTCCGGTCCGATAAAGCTGGCCAAGTAACCACCAGCCGGCTGGAATCGCATAGCCAGAGTGCGCCCCGCCTGAATCAGCACGTCGTGCAGGTGCTCGTCGCCGGTCAGCTCGTACCAGGGCAGGTAGGTGTTGAGAAAAATGAAGCCCAGGTCGTGTACGTTGCGGTCGTGCTGGCGCGGTTCGAGCAGCCGCGAGTAGTGCTCGGCCCGCTCGCGCCACTTCGCATCCTGCGTATGACGATAGAGCCGCCACATCGCGCCGGCAAAGAACCCACCGGTCCAGTCGGTCCATTGCTCTTTGGCGTGCTGCCAGACGCCCCCCTCGGTATACATGGGAAAGAAGTCCGGACTGCGCTTGACGGTCGCGGCAATCTGCCGACCTGCGAAGTCGAGCGCCGCGTCATACCGCTCTCGTCGTTGTGGAGTAAGCTGGTCGAACATGGATTGAGATCGCAGTCGCAGGGAAGAAATCGATTGCGAAACGCTTCGTCGTGCGTAGAACGGCGCATGATATCGGCTGCACAACGTCGATAGAAGCACTCCACGCGACACGATGCAGGCGCACGAACCGTTGATGTACGAACCGCGCTTCCATGTCGTCCTCCACCAGCCGGAGATTCCCTACAACACAGGCAGCGTGGGACGCACGTGCGTGGCGGTGGGGGCCAAGCTGTGGTTGGTGCGTCCGCTGGGATTCCACGTCGACGACTACCATCTCCGCCGCGCAGGCATGGACTACTGGCGGCAACTCGAGTGGGAAGTCGTCGACGACTGGCAGCAGTTGCTCGAGCGGCTGCCGGCCGCCGGGCAGTCCTGGCTGTTCACGAAAAAGGCCGATCGCGACTTCCGCAGCGTGCAGTATCAACCCGAATGCGTACTCACCTTCGGCTGCGAATCGGCCGGCCTGCCCGACAGTTTGCTGGCCGACAGTCAGGAGCGGCAACTGAGAATCGCCATGCGCCCCGAATCGCGCAGTCTGAATCTTTCGAATTCGGTGGCCGTCGCGCTCTACGAAGCCTGCCGGCAGAACGACTGGCCGTAATCGCCGCTCGCTGGCAAACGCCCGCCGACGCTGTTAGCCTGTCCAGCGCTGAGCGTGTTTTCGTGGACCGCTGGCTTTAACGCTGTGCTGTCGCGATTCGCATACCCGTCAGGGAGACAATCCGTTGCCGACTGTCGCTGCTGATCGTTTACTGGAATTCGCCGCCGAGTTGCTCGCGGCCGGGGGGGTGGGGCGCGAAGAGGCGGGGCTCATTGCCCGCAGCCTCGTTGATTCCAATCTCCGCGGCCACGATTCGCACGGCATGATGCGAATTCCCTATTACCTCGACGGTCTCAACAAGGGCGAAACGACGGCCGCCGCCGAAATCACTCCACTCCGCGAGACCGACTCGATTCTCGTCGCCGACGGCAACTGGGGCTTCGGCCAAACCGTGATGCACCAGCTCACCGGGCGCTTGATCGAGAAGGCCCGCACCTGCGGCGTCGCCGTCGGCACACTGCTGCACTCCTGCCACATCGGGCGATTGGGCGAATACTGCGAGCGCGTGGCCCGCGACGGCAACATGCTCTCGATGGTCATGGTCAACACGCACGGCTCGACGCGCCGCGTGGCACCGCCGGGCGGCACTGCGCCACGATTGGGAACGAACCCACTGGCATTCGGCATGCCGACGGACACGGAGCCGCTCATTCTCGATTTCGGCACCAGCGCCACCGCCGAAGGCAAAGTCCGTGTCAAGCGCATCGCGGGCCAGCAGTGCCCCGACAACTGGCTGCTGGACAGCGACGGCAACCCCACCAACGATCCTCACACACTTTACGGCGACCCACCCGGCACGATACGCCCCATGGGCGGCGATCATCCTTACAAGGGCTTCGGGCTGGGACTGGTTGTCGAAATCTTCAGCGGCGCGCTGTCCGGCGGCATCTGCGCCCGCGAGGTGCCCATCAATCAGTTGGGCAATTGCGTGTTCATACTCGTCATCGATCCCGAACACATGGCCGGCGGCGCGCACTACGCCCAGCAGGTCAAGTCGCTCATCGAGTTCGTCCGCGGCTGCCCGACGGTCGCGGGCGTCGACGAAATCCTGCTCCCCGGCGATCCGGAAAGAAACACGATGGCGGCCCGGCGCGCGACTGGGGTGCCCTTCGACGAAGGCAACTGGCGTCAGATCGTTGAACTGGCCCAGCAACTCGGCGTGAAACCGCCACCGTCGAACTGAGACGGTGTCGTCTTAGCCAGAATCTTTCTGGCCGATCAGAAGTTCCTTGCCACCGCTGCGCCGGTCGGCCCATGATAATGACAGTATCATCACTCTCGGGTGCCACTGGCCGCTTGTCGGCCAGTGCGTCTCTTGAATACACCCTGCAGCCCGCTTCGCACAAGATGTTATCGGCGCCCGCTGGTTTTCGCTCGTGGAGAAACCCACCATCTTGTCTTACTAAAGAGCCTGGGGCAGCTACTTCGGCTGGCGAGGCAATGCACTGGCCGACAAGCGGCCAGTGGCACCCGTGTTCGTAGGCATGAACCAGTGTCGCGCACGGCGACATTACAAGATACTGACCTTCGCTCACTCGAAAGAGACTCATCATGCGTCAACACTGCGTCTCACGTTCTCACCTGCTCAACCTCGTCCGCAACGTCGCGACTGCGGTTGCAATGTTGGCGATCGGCTTGATCGCGCTGCCCGCCCTCGGCCAAGAGAGCGATCGTGCGAGCGACGCGTCGGCGGCGGGCGTCGTGACCGGCGTCGAGTGGCAGCCGCTCAAAGCCCAGGCCATGCGCATCGCGCAGGCGCTCGAACTGCTCGGCTCGCCGCTGGGGGCCGAAGCCCGTGAGGAGTTGGATGCGGTGCTCGAAATGACCGACGAGCCGGCCGCCGTGAAGGCCGCGCAAAAGGTTCTCGATCCCCTCTGCCTGGCGGCCGTGAACATCAACCCGGAAAGCCGTGTGAAAGTCGACACCGGCCCGGCGGCCAAAGAGCTGATGCAGCAGGGATGGCGCGTGTTCCTGGTCAAGGTGCACAACGAAGCGGGCGTGACTGCTGAACTGAACTGCACCAGCCCCAACGCCGAGCCGCTGGTGAAGCAGTCGACCAGCAGTCCCGAGCCGGAGGTGACGATCAAACCGTCGGACGTTGGCGACCGCTGGCTCGACGTGAGCATGTACAACAAGCAGCCGCTCAACAAAACGCTCTCGGGACTGGAACTCGAGTATCGGATCATCGAGCTCTACAGCCGCGACGTGGGACGCCGCGAGGCTAAGCTGGCCTTCGACGCGGGGCAGGGCACACAAGACCTCGGCTTTCGCAACGAGATCAACGTGCTCTTTCAGTGCCTGCCGGCGGTCGAGGTTGTGATCAACGTCTACGACGACGACGGCACGCCGACGACCGGTCAGTTCATCTTTCGTGACGAGCATGATCGCGTTTATCCGGCCATGGCTCGCCGGCTGGCGCCTGATTTCTTCTTTCACGAGCAGATCTACCGGCACCACGGCGAATCGGTGATGTTGCCGCCGGGCAAGTATGAAGTCACGTACACCCGCGGCCCGGAGTACCGTATTCTGAAACGCTCGATCGACGTGCCGGACACGGTCTCGCATCGCGAGCAGTTTCAACTCGAGCGGTGGATCAAGCTGACCGATCACGGTTGGTACTCGGGCGATCACCACGTGCATGCCGCCGGCTGCAAACATTACGAGTCGCCCGCTGAAGGGGTGCAGCCGGTCGACATGATGCGGCACATTCTGGGCGAAGATCTCAACGTCGGTTGCGTGCTCTCCTGGGGACCCTGCTGGTACTACCAGAAGCAGTACTTCGAAGGCCGCGTGAATCGCCTTTCCACCGATCGTTACTTGATGCGCTACGACGTCGAGGTCTCCGGCTTTCCCAGCTCGCACGCAGGACATCTATGTCTGCTGCGACTGACCGAAGACGACTACCCGGGCACGACGCTCATCGAGGAGTGGCCCAGTTGGGACTTGCCGGTACTGCGGTGGGGCAAAGAGCAGGGCGGCGTCGTCGGTTTCTCGCATAGCGGCTGGGGACTGAAAGTCGACGCCACCAGTCTGCCCACCTACGAGATGCCGCCTTTCGATGGCATCGGGGCCAACGAGTACATCGTCGACGTCGCGCACGGCGTCTGCGACTTCATCTCGGCCGTCGACACGCCGGCGGTGTGGGAACTGAATATCTGGTACCACACGCTCAACTGCGGCTACACCTGCCGCATCAGCGGCGAAACCGACTTCCCCTGCATCTACGGCGAACGCGTCGGGCTCGGCCGCGCCTATGTCAAGCTGCCGTCGGCCGAAGAACTCGACTACGACGCCTGGGTCTACGGCATTCGCGATGGCCGCAGTTACTGCTGTGACGGGCTGAGCCACCTCTTCGATTTCACCGTCGACGGGTTGGGCGTGGGTGAACCCGGCGCGGACGACCGGTCGAGTGTACTGGCCATCGACGAGAGCAAGCCGCTGCAAGTCAAGGTTCGCGCGGCGGGGCTGTTGGCCGAAGAGCCGCGCGACGATATTCGCAGCCGGCCGTTGCATCATCAGCCGTACTGGCACATCGAACGCGCCCGGGTCGACGATACCCGCCAGGTGCCGGTCGAACTGATCGTCAACGGCCAATCCGTCGAGACCCAGATGATCGAGGCCGACGGCCAGATTCACGATCTGGAGTTCGAGTTCACGCCCGAGATATCGAGCTGGGTGGCGCTGCGCATCTTCCCGAGCAGCCACACCAATCCGGTGTTCGTCGAAGTGGACGGGCAGCCAATCCGCGCCAGCCGCCGCAGCGCCGAGTGGTGCCTGGAAGCTGTCGACGTCTGCTGGGAGCAGAAGAAAGGCCAGACCCGAGAAGCCGACATGGCTGATGCCGAAGCGGCCTATGACGCAGCGCGAGACGCCTACCGGCAGATCCTCGCCGAATCGCAGGCCGACTGACGTCGACATGCAGCACGCGATGCGATGAGCGTTGTCCGCGCCTCATGCGCGCTCAATGCTCATCATCGTCGTGCTCGTGGTCCTCGTGATCGTCATCGTGGCCGGGCTCGTGATCATGATCCGCATTGTGGTCGTGATCGTCGTGATCATGATCGTCGTGGCCATGATCGTGCCCTTCGTGGTCGTGGGCGTGGTGATGGAAATCGCCCACCAGCGGCACACCGGCCACCGTGAGATTGATGCGGCCGTCGAGCTCGGCATGTTCGGCCAACAGGGATGACA
>CALKYM010000056.1 GCA_938003525.1 uncultured Planctomycetales bacterium
GTGGCCATCGCCTGCGGTGCCGCCGGTGAGCTCTTCGCCGACGCGCAGCGTCACGGCTGCCAGTGCTTCATCACCGGCGAGATGCGGTTCCACGATTGCCTGGCCGCCGAAGCCGCCGGCATCGGCCTCTTACTCGTCGGCCACTTCCCCAGCGAACGCTTCGCCGTCATCGAACTCGCCGAAGTCCTCGCCACCGAACTCCCCAACTGCCGCGTCTGGGCCAGTCGCCGGGAATGCGATCCGCTCTGTTGGCAGTGAGGCGGATGGTCGGTGAATGGGCCGACCGATGACACACGGCCCTCAGCCAGCGCTGGCGGTAGGGTATGCACACCGTGCATACCAACATGCGCCAGGCACGTCCAACCTGTAGCGATGATCGGCACGCATGGGATGCGTGCCCTACTCGACTACATGGCTATTTCGAGAAAAAGTCGAGCAACCTACAGCACCACAACCGGGCACGAACGACGAGCCTGTCCAGCCACATCGCGTCCTCGTCGAGTTCGAGTGCCCTTTGAAACCACGTGTTCGCAGAATCGAAATCACGCTGGGTCCGGGAGTCTTTGGCTAAGCAGAGATGGGCAAGAATTCTACACATCTCGACAGCGCGCGCTAGATCGCCACGCCTTTCAGCGATTGCTAACGACTTCACATGCCAGTTCTTGGCGGCCGCGTGGTCACGCTGTTGAGAAGCAAGCCGTCCCAGAAACTCATAGCATGTCGTCTCATACTCCTCATTCCCACTCATTTTCGCGATTTCGAGGGCCCTTCGATACGACGTCTCGGAGTGCTCAAAGTCAAATCGCTGCTCAGCAGCCACACCCAACTCGATAAGATCATGCGCGGTGCCGTCTTTCTCCAAGACCCGCAGTGCCTTCTTAAGCCACTCCTCGGCGTAGTCGTCGTGTTTTTGATCCTTGGCAACTCCGTACAAGTTGACGCACGTCCGTGCTATGCCGATTTCGTCATTTAGCCTTTCCTTAATGTCCAGAGATTTTCTGTACCACTTTTCCGCGGCTTCAAGATCCTGGCGACATGAGGCAACTACTCCCAGCTGGTGATAACTGGTCGCTGCACCGCTTTCGTCGCCGTGACTTTCTTTGATGTAAATCGCCCTCCACAGAAACTTTTCTGCGGACTCGAAGTCCTCACGCGCATTGGCGACAGCGCTCAAATTGTTGTATGTTGTCGCCGCGTCAAGTTCGTTACCGTTTCTCTCATCGATTTCAAGTGACTTTCGATAAGACTGCGCTGCAGTGTCGAGGTCGCCTCGACGGTACGCGTACAACCCCAGTTGGTGATAGGTCGCTGATTCACCGATCTCGTCGCCCTGCTTCTGCTTGAAATGAAGCGACTTCAGCGACCACATCTCCGCCGACTCATAGTTCCCTCGATCACTGACAACCTGGGCGAGATTGTCGTAGATCGTGGGCGCGGTGAGCTCGTTACCGTTTCTCTCATCGATTTCAAGTGCCTTGTGATACCACCGCTCGGCCGTGTCGAGGTGTGATCGATAGTACGCGATTGCGCCTAACAGGAGATAGACCCTTGAAACTTCTTCATCGCCTGCCTGTTCGTAGAGACTGGCCGCTTTCCGGCAAAGCTCTTCAGCGCGCTCAAGCTCTCCTCGACCAAATGCATCACCCGCCTGCTTGTAATAGGACGCGGCGGGATTATCGCCGTTGCTCGAGTCTGTGACGTCGCTCATGGGTCAATCCTGCCGAAACGACAAAGGGCATGCTGCCCTTCGGACACGCCTTCGTGTGCACTACCTCAACGTTAGCTCCAACTCATCTCTTTTGGCCACGGGTCACAAAGAAGGCCCATTTGCCAACAACCGGCTGACGTGATCGATGCATGCGCCGCCCCCCGTTGCCGGGCTCGCGCGAACGGACCCTCGTTGTGGCGCTGCCCTTCGTCGGCCTGATACTGCATCGCGTCGAGGCCTTCGAGCTTCCAGTGATACCGTCATCGCTGACCGGCCGCCAGAAAGATGTGGTGCAGATGGGTGGCCCACAGTCTTCGGGTTCATGCGGCATTCACACGGTGCATGCCCTACGTCTGCACGACGTGTCGCATGACGCGCTGGGTTCAGGATCCTGCGCGCGTGACGGCGATAACCACATGGGCGGGCGTTGCTTTGGGCGGGCGGTGATCGCAACAAGGGGTGTGGCCAGTTGACGCATCTGGCGCTTCGTTGACTCGCCGATACCCCCTTCTAGAATGGCGTCGACGCCATTGTGGGGCGTCGCTTGTCGTTGCTCCCCGCCTTCTGGACAGTCTGCTTATGCCTCCTCGCGCGCTGACGGCGTTGCCCGTTTACAACGAAGTCCGGCACGTCGATGCCGTGCTCGATCAGGTGCTGTTGCACAGTCGGGAAGTGGTGGTGGTCGACGATGGTTCGACCGACGGGACTGCCGAGCATCTGGCCCGTCGTGACGACATTCGGCTGGTGACGCATCCGACCAACCGCGGCTACGGCGCGGCGCTCCGCACCGCGTTCGATTATGCAGCCGACGAGGGGTTCGACGTTCTGGTGACGATCGACTGCGACGGTCAGCACGAGCCGCAACGCATCCCGCGGTTTGTGGCCGCGACCGAGCAGGCCGACATCGTCTCGGGCAGCCGCTACCTGCGCCGCTATCCGCACGACAGCCGGCCGCCCGAAGCCCGGCGTCGCATCAACGCCATCGTCACCGACGAGGTCAATCGTCGCCTCGGACTGCGGTTGACCGACGCCTTCTGCGGTTTCAAGGCGTATCGCGTCGAGGCGATCCAGCGGCTCAACCTCCGCAACAACGGCTACGCCATGCCGCTGGAACTGTGGGTGCAGGCGGCCTATCACGGACTGCGGATCATCGAGCTGCCCGTGCCTCTGATCTATCTCGAAGAGAAGCGATCGTTCGGCGGCGCGCTGGACGATGCCGCCACGCGGCTCGAGTACTACCACCTGGTGCTCGACGCGAGCATGGCGGCGACCGGCGTGGCTGCTGGCCAGCTCTGGGCCGGCACGCTCTGTGGAGAACGCGCCGGATGACGGCGTCAGGCGAGACGCTCAGCTACCGGCGGTTGCGCGCGCCGCGCGAGTCGGGTACGCAGCTCATCGAACCGCCGCTGGAAGCCGCAGCCGCGCTGGTGGCCGACAACCAGCGACGCTGGTCGCAACAAACGCACGATTCGCACGGACTGTCGCTCGCCGGACTTCGCGAGCGGGCCCGCGCGGAATTACTCGAAGCGGCCTGGCACTACACGTCGCAATACTGCGACGCCGCGCGACCGCAACAGGTCGACCGCATCTTGATGGCCGGTCATCAGCCGAGTCTCTTTCACACCGGCGTGTGGTTCAAGAATTTCGTACTGGGTCGCCTGGCTCAGCAGCAAGGCGCGGTGGCCATCAACTTGCAGATCGACAGCGACACGATCAAAGGCGCGTCGCTCCGCGTGCCGGGCGGAAGCATCGTTGCTCCGACCGCGCATCAAATACCGCTCGACGAGCCATCCGGCGAGATCCCCTACGAAGAACGACCGATCGTCGACGCCGCGCGTTTCGAGAGCTTTGGTTCTCGCGCCGCCGAAGAAATCAGCCCGCTGGTGCCCGATCCGCTTCTGAAAGACTTCTGGCCGCACGTCGTGGCGCGGGGACGCGCCACGAACCACCTGGGTAGGGCGCTTTCCCAGGCGCGACACGTCGTGGAGCGCGACTGGGGACTCTCCACGCTCGAACTGCCGCAAAGCCACGTCTGCGCGCTGCCGAGTTTCCACCGCTTCGCCGTTCATCTGCTGGCGCACCTGGAGCGCTTCCGCGAAATCCACAATCAGGCGCTCGCCGAGTATCGCCGTGCGAACCGCGTCCGCAGCGCCCACCATCCGGTTCCCGAGCTGGAGCGGGACGGCGACTGGCTCGAAGCACCGCTGTGGGTCTGGACCAGCGCCGAACCCCGCCGGCGGCGGCTGTTCGCTACCCGCCAGAGCGGTAAGTTGCTGCTCAACGACCGAGCCGGCTGGCAAACGGAACTACCGCTGCGCGACGATGCGGATCAGCACGACGCCGTCGAAGCGCTGGCCGAACTGGAACGAAGTGGCATCAAGCTTCGCACCCGGGCCCTGCTCACAACACTGTTCGCCCGGCTGGTACTCTGCGATGCCTTTCTCCACGGCATCGGCGGCGCCAAGTACGACGAGCTGACCGACCGGATTCTCGAGCGATTCTTCGGCGTCGACCCGCCGGGTTTCCTGATCGCCAGTGCCACGCTCCACCTGCCGATTCCCCGCGAGCCGGTCGCCGACGACGGCCTCCGCCGGATGGAACATGACTTGAGGGCCCTACGCTATCACCCCGAGAGTTATGTCGAAGCTGCCGGCGTAGCGGCGGAGGCGGCCAATCTGGTTGCGGAAAAACGCCGCTGGCTGGCGGTCGAGCCCACGCGGGAAACCGCACGGCGGCGGTGTCACGCCATCCGCCGCGCGAACGAAAACATGCAGCCATTGCTCGCAGATTACCGCCGCGAGCTGCTGGTCGCGCGCGATCGACTGGCGCTGCGGCTCCGCGCCGAAGCCGTCCTCAGCTCGCGCGAATACGCCTTTTGTCTCTTCCCGGAAAAGATGTTGCGCGATTTTATGCTGGAAATTCCGCACAACACATCGTAGGCTATCGCTGTCGGTACGGATTCCGCATCCAGGGATGGGGCCAGGGCCAATGAGCGCCTCGACATCGAAGTCGGCGTTTGCCAGGAGAGTCAAGGACAACAAGACGCGGGTCGACG
The DNA here is from genome assembly GCA_938003525.1 of uncultured Planctomycetales bacterium. Classification (GTDB taxonomy): domain Bacteria; phylum Planctomycetota; class Planctomycetia; order Pirellulales; family JAEUIK01; genus CALKYM01. Next base: position 4,764 of record CALKYM010000056.1, read on the forward strand.
CAGCCAGCGACCCTTCTCCCGCGACGCGAGAAGTCGCGTCGTCTTCGGTCGCTGTTCCTTCGCAGGTAGCCGAATCGGACAGCCGCCCAGGCGCAAACTCTACCAACGGCGCCTCAAACGGCAACGGCGCCGCGGCCAGGCCCGACATTCGCGCGACGCTGACGCCCGGCGGTCCGAGCGATCAAGACGCGCTGTTGCTGGGCACTTTCCCACTGGCCGATGGCGGAAACGGCAGTGGTGGGCAGCCCGCCGCCGGGTCGCCACTGGCGCAGATGCGCTACGCCAGCGCGGGCGACCACGGGGCCGTGTACCACTTGTTGACGGCCGTCTTTCAGAGCCCAACGCGCGACGCGTTCAGCGCCACACTCGACGATCCCTTCTACGAACCCACCGACCGCGTGTTGATCAAGTGCGGTCACCGCCTGCTGGGTCACATTCAGGTAAGCAAGCGGTCGATGCACTTCGGGCCGCTCGTGTTGCCCTCGGCCGGCGTCTACTGGCTGGCCACGCTGCCCGAGTATCGCGGCCGCGGCTTTGCCCAGGCCCTGCTCCAGGCGGCGCACGACCTGATGGTCGAAGACGGATCGCTTTTGGGTTACCTGAAGACTCAGGTGCCGCACTTCTTCCGCCGCAACGGTTGGGCCCTCTGCGGACGGCACGCCTGGTCGACCGTCGGCACGCGCGACGTGTTGGCGCATCTCGGCACGCGCTCCGGCGGACGACAGCTCAGCGTCCGTCCCTGGCGGCAAGTCGAACTGCCGGGTGTGATGCGCGTCTACAAGCAGAACACGCACGATTCCTACGGAGCCGTCGAACGCACCGAAGCCTACTGGCGGTGGCTGGTGAGTCGCAAAGGCTTCGACAACCTGTTCGTGGCCATCGAAGGACCCGACCGCTTCGAACTCGAAGAGACGCATGCCCGCATCGTGGGCTACGCCGTGACCAAGCAGCACCACATCATCGAGCTGTTTGCCGATCCCGATGTGCCGCAGGCAACCGCACACTTGTTGCGCCGCGCCTGCGGCGAGGCGATCGAGCGCGACCATCACGCGGTCGCCTATCACGGACCGCCGGCCGATGCGGTGCACGAACTGTTTGCAGCCGCCGGTGGCGAGTCGCAGTGGAGCGAAACGTACGGTGGCGAAGTCTCGATGGTCCGCGTGTTCGATCCGGCGGGCCTCTTGCGCAAGTTGGCGCCGGCACTGCATCGCCGCGCCGTCGCAGCCAAGCTGGCGCGACCCTGCGAACTGGCGCTGGAGTTCGAAGGCGAGAAGCTGCAACTGGTCGCCACCCGCCGCGGCGTGCGCATCGTGCCCGACAAAACCTGCCGCAACCGCGTGATCCTCTCCCGCGTCGATCTCACCCGACTGCTGCTTGGCCATCTCGACGTATCGGCCGCCGACCAAGACGGCCGCCTCCGCTGCGCCAATCGCACTGCCTACAAGATCGCCAACACACTCTTCCCCCCCGTCCCCCTCTGGCGCTCCCAGCTCGACGAACTGCTGGTGTAGATAGGCCGCTCGACGTACCCTCTCGACGCGCGAGTTCTGCGGCGCACGCAGTCAATGCCACCCAGCGCTCGATTCCCTACCTGCTCGCACCGCGCCGCGCGATGTGTGCTGCGGCGGTTTGCTGTAAGCCGAACTGCGCCCCGCCGGCGATCAGAGTATCACTGGAAGCAGCTCGTCTTCTGGTTGCGCATCACTTGAAAAAACTTTGTCAACTTTGTTCATCCGTAGTGCATTACCTACTAGTGGACAATTCGACGATGTGATGATGACGCACTATCGCAAAGCACTCGCTGCGATGATGCGTGGTTCGCGCCGCGAGCGCAGTCGCGTGAGCTCGACAATGACGTGACCGCCACGTCTGCCTGCCTGGCAGCGCTCACGATGCGCCGCCGCTGCGATGTGCATGACCTTCGCATCGAAAACGCCGTGATCATTGTGACGTGATTGAACAGGAATACGCTCATGAACAACCTTCGTGTGGAAGCACTCATGGACGAGCCGATGGGCGATCTACCTCGTGTCGAGAAGATGCGATCGTCGCGTCGCAGCCGATGGCGCCCGGGCGTCACGCCGGCTCCGCCCGTTCGTGGCGCGCGCTGGAACGGCAAGCATCGGCGTCGCCAACGTCGGGCTCAGGTCGGTACGCGACGACAGGGTGCCAGTGGCACAGCAGCAGGTAGGAGCTTCGAGACGAGCGCCACGCGCCGCGCGTCTTCGCCCGGTAAGCGAGTTCTGCTGGCTCGGTAGCGACCGTGTTGGCAACGGCTGTGGCTGGTATCGAACCCTACTCGCGAAGTGATATCGTGCAACGTGCGCCAAGTCGACCCGCGGGTCGGCGTCGCGATGGCACATGCAACGCGATGGTGACAACGAACTGAGGTTGCTCCATGGACACTAAAGCAGAGCTGCGCATGAGTTCTCGCGATCGTAAGACCGAGTTCGCCGGACTGCTTGCCCAGGAAGAGAACTACATCTACCGCTATGTGCGCACGCTCGTGCGGACGCGCTCGGACGCTGAAGAGGTGTTTCAAGAGGCCGTGCTCGTCGCCTGGCGCAAATTCGATCAATTCGAATCGGGTACGAACTTTCGTGCCTGGGTCTGCCAGATCGCCTACTTCGCCGCCAGCAGCCACCGCAGGAATCGTGGCTCGATGGATCACCAGCTCGACGACGAATTCGCGCGGGCGATCGCCGACGAACGCGAGGCCAACGTCGAACGCCTGGACGAGCGCGCCTGGGCACTCGATGCCTGTTTGCAAAAGCTCCGACAACGCGATCGCGCCATGCTGCGCCGCCGTTACGAGCTTTCGATGACGGCCAAAGAAATCGCGGTCGAAGTCGGTCGCTCTGCCATGGCCGTCCACAAAGCGATGAACCGGATTCACCACGCACTGATGGACTGCGTTGACCAGATGCTGCGGACATCCGAAGACGAACAATAGGCGCCCGCGCCACGAGGAGACCGGTCAATGGCCCTGAGCATGGATCACCAAGATGAACTGCGCGACTTGCTGGACCGCATGCGCGAGGGCCAGCTTGAATCAGACGCGGAACAGCGGTTGATACGCCGCGCCTCGGGAGACCCCGAAGTTGCGCACTTCATTGTTGAGTATCTCGACCTCTGCGCGTCGCTCGAATGGCAACACGCACCGGTCGCCTGGCGACATCTGCTGGAAGACCCCCGCGACCAGTCGCCCGCGGCCATCAACCTGCTCGCGCCGCGAAGTGACGACCCGGACGGCGAGTTGAGCGAGCCCGACAACCCCACATCCTCATGGCTGTATAGCGTTTTCGCTTGGCGGCACCGTTGGCTCGTAGCGGCAACTGTCATGCTGTTGGCGGCCGTCGTCGCCATCGCCGGCATGGCCGGCGGCTACTGGCTCGCCCGCGGCGAGCGGGCGCCCCGCGCACCATCCGACCACCAGCGCGAATTCGCACCGGGCACAAAACCAAACACGCAACTCGAGAGCGCGGTGGCGACCGTCCTGCGGACGACGGAGTGTGTGTTCGAGCCCGGCAGCCCGCGGGTTCATGCGGGCGATCGCCTGCGGCCCGGCTTTCAACTGAAGCTGGCCGCTGGTTTCGTCGGCATCGTGTTCGACGATGGCACGCGCGTGATCGTCGGTGGTCCGGCCGCGTTTCGCATCGATAGTGCTGGCCGCGGACAGCTCGACTACGGCGAACTGCTGGCGCGCGTCGACACCATCACGGGTTTCACGGTTGCCGTGGGCGACATGCAGGTGGTCGATCGCGGCACGCAGTTCGGCATACGTGTCGACAAGAACGGGGCCGCCGAGCTGTACACACTGGAAGGCGCCATCGATCTCGTGCCGAGCGCCGCAGACCCCACGTCTCCCGAATCGCCCGCCGACCGCATGGTCGCCGGCGACGTGACGAGGCTGGTAACCGAAGGTGCGATCTCCTGGGAGGAAATGTCCGTCGACCCAGAGCATCTAACCGACTTCATGCGCATGGTGGCTGCCGCCGGCGGTGGCGAACTGGCGGCCCACCGGTCGCGCTATGCGGCCAATCGATGGACGGTCGTCTTTCAAGACAACTTCTCGGCACCCGAACTCAATCCGTCGCACTGGCAGGTCGTCGCGCCGAAATTGCCGGCGGGAGTTCGCGCCGGAACGAGTCGACCGTCGGCGACGCCCAACAACGGGCAGTTGGAACTGATCAACGGCTGCATTCTGCAAACTGCCGAGCAGTTTGACGCCACCGAAAAGCCCGTGCACCTCAAAGTGCGCTGGACGGTGGCCAATCCCGGCGACCACGTGGGCGTGCTGATGCGTGGCGGGCAGCATCGCACGGACGTCGAACTGGGCAAGGACTTCGAGGTTGGTGGAGTGCGCTGCTACTACGAACCCAACGGCCACCCCGCGAGTGGCGGACGTCCGGCTGTCGTGATCGTCACGCAGGCGGGCGGTGAGAACGGCAAAGAGCTGGCGTACGACATCGCGCCCTTCGCCGGACTACAGATCGGCAAGACGTACGAATACGACATCACCGACGACGGCCACACGATCACCTTCACCGTTCGAGAACTTGGGCTGATCGGCCGCAGTGCCACGGTCAGCCTGGATGTTCCCAAACCTTCGACGCGCAATCACATTCTGCTGCACAACCACGTAGACCCCAAAGTGAAAGAGCGGCGCGCTTTCGTCGACTGGGTGGTGATCGAATCGGCCGAAGATCGCCCTGCCGACGAGCCGGATGACGGCGACTCGTAAGTCCGCCCCCGAAACTCAGACTTGTTCGATCGTTCAGGCGCTTACTCGCCCGCGAAACGCTGCCTGAGTCGTCGACTGACCGGACTCTCAATAGATGTCCCACAGATGCAAACCGCTACCGGTACGCGCTGACTGATCGACCAACTGTTGGCTAATTGTTTCTGTCGATTCTTCTTGAAAAGGAACGCTCGTGATGAAAAGTACATTGACTCTTGCTCTGGCGCTAACAATGGCGGCAACTTGCGGCTCCCTCGCCCGCGCGGCCTCGATTTTCTCGCCGGGTTCGTTGACCCCCGGTTTTTCGACCATCGATTTTGAGAGCATACCGACCGGCACACTGTTCCCGGCGCCGGGCACCTTCTCAGTAGGACCTGTCACCTTCTCCTCGACCGCGGGACAGGCATTGCGCATCACCGGGACGTTCGCTTTTCCCGGCGCCGATCCCGCAGGGAATCATCTGAGCCCAAGCTCTGGTACCTTCGGCGACGTACATCCTCTCAGATTCGATTTCGCATCTCCGGTCGCAGAGTTTCTCGTGACCTGGATTGATCCCAACTTCGCAAACAACTTTCTTCATGCCTACAGCACCAGTGGGACGTTATTGGAATCGGTCGAGGTGCCGGCAACGGGTTCCGGGACTTCCGCGTTTGCAGGCATCGTGCGTCCCAGCCAAGACATTAGCTACGTCGTCACCCAAGTAGCCCCCGGCGACCTTTACCTACTCGATAACGTCCGCTACGGAGCGATGGCCGTCGTCCCTGAACCGCAATCGGTGGTGCTACTGGCGACGGGGATCGCGGGCATGCTCGGTCTCGGCTGGCGGCGGCGAGCGAAGCGTAGTGCGAAAGCCTAGCTGCCGCGCAGATCGACGGCTGTAAGTTCGACTGCACTCGCACGGCGCATCCGTCTCCTGGTTCTGTGGCAGCGCCGGCCGAGCGCCTCACCGGCGATACCGAAACCCGCGCCGGTGAGGCAGGTGGACGCGTGACAATCCTGCCTGCTTCGTGAAGGCATCCTGGCCCCGCGGCTACTGGGTGAATGCGTAGATAAGAACCAGCGAGCGGGATAGCCAAGTTCGACGTCACCGCCGCGACCGCAATCCCTCTGCACGAAAGAGTGACTCATGAGAACGATGGCCAATACTCGATGCTGCCTCATCGCCCTTCTATCCGGCAGCATCATGCTCGCCGCCGACTCCGCCGCAGTGGCCCAATTCGACGTCGTCACCATCGGCGATAGTTGGGCCAGCTTCATTGCCGATGGGGCGCCCGGCAGTGGCGACCTGTTGCCCGGCCACGGCAATGCCTTTCAGAACGTGCTGAATGCCGTCGCGCCGGGCACGACCGTTTACAACGGCGGGTTCTATGGAGACACCGCCGCCACGCACGCTCAGCCCGGCAAGCTGGCGGATATCACCAGCCGGGTGAACGCCTCGGGCGCGGACGTCGTTTATCTGAGCACCGGCGGCAACGACATCATTCTCACGCCCGGCTGGGACTTGGGACTCAGCCCGGGCGACGAGCAGAATCGGGCCAATGCCATCGCGGGCAACGTGAACACGGTCGTCAATCACATCCTCAGTATTCGGCCCGATATCCAAGTCGTGATTGCCGGCTACGACTATCCCAATCTTTGGGATCCCGAACTGAGCGGTTCGCCCGGCTCGCCGGGCAACATCCTCCGCGATCAATACGGACTGGGGCTGCAGGGTACGCCGTTCGGAATTCTCGACGGAGCGCCGATCTCGCCGGCCGTCGACATTGGCGGCAACGCGGAGTTCAACAACTATTTTCGGCTGGTGGAACAAGGCAAGATCGACATCGCCAACAACAGCCGCCGCGTGCATCACGTCAACAATTTCGGGCTGCTCAACCGCCTCAACGGATACAACGGCTACTTCGGCAGCGCACCGCCGGGGCTGCCGCAAAGTGCCTACGACGATCTCCCTTATTCGCCCAGCCGCCTGGGCCCAGGCAACGATCCGATCCACACCGATACCACCGGCTACGAACAAATCACGGCCAACGCCTACAACCAGTTTCTGGGTGCTGCCTTTGCCGACAATGCCAGCCTGGCATTAACGACCACAACACTCGCGTTCGGCAACGTGCGCATCGGCACCGACTCCAGCCTGGGGACGACCGCGTCGAACGCCGGCGCTGATTTCTCAAAGGTACAGGGACTCGCCTTCGCTGCGGCCAGCGGCGACTTCAGTGGCAGCAGCGAATCGTTCGATCCGCTGTTTCGCGATCCGCTGTTGGCCAGCGATACCGCGTCGAAGAGCTACGGCTACGCGCCGACCGACCGCGGCGCCGATGCCCAAAACATCAGCGTTTCGAGCAGTCATGGTGCGGCAACGCTGAGCTTGACCGGGGCGGGCGTCGGTCCCGAGTTCGCAGCCGACCAGTCAACAATCCACTTCGGCTCGTGGGGGCCGGGCAGCACGGCGATGCTGGATTTGCAAATCGAGAACGCATCGCCCGATGCGGACCTCGGCCCGCTCACCGATTTGACGATCATCTCGGCATCCATCGTCGGCACCGACGCCGGACTTTTCTCTCTGCTCGGCTTCACGCCCGGCACCATTCTCGACGTGCTCGACGACCTCGCGCTGCAAGTCGAGTTCAACGCGCTCGGCCCGCTGGGCGGAAAGAGCGCCACGCTGATCTTCCAAACCGATCAGGATGCGGCATTCGGCGCCGCCGGCACGAGCTTTCAGATTCCGCTGAGCGGACACGTCGTTGCCGTGCCGGAACCGAGCACGCTCCACCTCGCCGGCTGCGCACTGGTCATCGCCATCCTGGCACGGCGTCGACGGCGCGCCTGATACCCGCTACACGTTCTGCTAGGCTGTGGTCGTCGAGCGATCGCCCTTCTCGGCGGAGACCGTCGTGCAGTACGTCCTCTTCACCGACAACCTGGCCGACCTGTCGATCGGCGAGTGCTGCCGTGCGGCGAAGCGCGCAGGCTTCGAAGGGCTCGACCTCACGCTGCGGCCCGGCGGGCACGTGTTGCCCGAGAACGCCGAGCTGGGCCTGGCCGCCGCGCGAGCGGCTGCCGATCGCGCCGGCATGTCGATTCCGATGGCCACCACCAGCATCGAAGATACGTCGAGCCCGCACGCCGAAGACATCCTGGCCTCCTGCGCCCACCACGGTGTCCGCCAGATCAAACTCGGCTACTGGCGCTACGAACCGTTCGGTCGCTTGCGCCAACAGATCGACGAAGCCCGACGAAAACTAGCACGCATCGCCAAGCTGGCAGCCAGGTACGGCGTGCTGCCCTGCGTGCATGTTCACTCCGGCGCGATCCTGGCCAACGGCGGCGCGAACCTGTATTTGATTCTGCAGGATTTCCCGCCCGATGAGGTGGGCGCCTACGTCGACCCGATGCACATGACGGTCGAAGGCGGTCTCTCCGGCTGGGAGATGGGACTCGACCTGCTCGCGCCGTGGATTGCGCTCGTAGGCATCAAGAACTTCCGCTGGATCGAAGACGGCCGCGACGAGGGCGGCCAACAGCGCTACCGCCCCCAATACACACCGCTCTCCGAAGGCCAGGCCCCGCTCCCAGAATTCTTCGCCCGACTCAAACAACTCAGCTACGACGGCACCGTTTCCCTGCACAGCGAATACAAAGGCAGCTCCAGCTTCAAGAAACTGACGACGCCCGAGTTACTCAAACAGTCGGCTGCTGACTTGGAGTACGTGAAGCGGGTGAGCTGAGCGCGCCACTGGAAGGGATCGCCAACTCCGAGCGGACATCGTTCGATGCTAAACGCTGACCACCGACTTACGGGGTTGGCGCCAGCAATTTGGCAGGCATGCCGACTCACTGGCAACGGAGACCGCGCCCATTTGCCTCGCCAGGACGTGGGGGAGACTGCGCTGCCTACCTACGACCTGCTATCCTGTTGCTAGCACTCAGCTGTTCCCTGGCTTCCTGCCACCTGTTGCTGCAAATGCACGCTGAATACACGGACTTTGCGGCCAAGCTGTCTTTGTCGTATGCGAGGACGCCCGTAAAGATGACGAATAGAGCTTGTAGCACGAGAGTTTGACGACTCGTCCCCGAGAGTTGGCAACACTTCATGGCAACGGCTGCTCAACTCAAGTCACTGCTCCGTAGTTACAGCGAGGCCGATGGCGAGCGATTTCTCGCCGTCGCGACGCAGATCGCTGCGCATGCCGCAAGATCAGGGAAGACGAAGCTCGCCGGTGACCTGAAGGACCTGCTCGAAGAGATTAAGGCCAAACAACAATCTGCGCGCATCGGTGGTGCTGTGCCGATTGCGAGGCCGCGAGGAGAGTTGCTGGCCGTTCTGTCAGTCATCTATCCCAAGACACGTCTCTCGGAAATGGTGCTCGGTTCTGCGCAGCGAGAGTTGCTCGATCGCGTCCTCCACGAGTATCGTCAGCAGGCGAAACTCCGCAACCACGGCTTGGCCGCGCGACGCAAACTATTGCTTGCTGGCCCGCCGGGCTGCGGCAAGACGATGACGTCCAAGGCACTGGCCGGCGAGCTAAAGCTGCCGCATTTTGCGGTCCAACTCCACGCCTTGATCACCAAGTTTATGGGCGAGACGGCAGCGAAGCTGTTCACCGTATTTGAGGCGATGAAGGAGCAAAGGGGCGTCTACTTGTTTGACGAGTTTGACGCGATTGGTGGCGAACGTGGCGCCAAGAACGATGTGGGTGAGATTCGGCGGGTCTTAAATTCGTTTCTCCAGTTCCTGGAGCACGACGACTCAGGCAGTCTCGTCGTGGCCGCGACGAACAACGTCGATATCCTCGATAATGCACTGTTCCGTCGCTTCGACGACGTGATCCTTTACGAGCGTCCGAATCCTGAGGCTGTCAGGCAACTAGTGGCGAACCGTCTCGCACCGTTCACTGTCCCCGCAATTGACTGGCAGCAGGTTGAGGCCCATGCAAAAGGACTCAGCCATGCTGAGATTTGCCAGGCCTGCGACGATGCGGCCAAAGACGCTGTGCTTGCCGACCGACCGGTGATTGATGAATCAATGCTGCATCAAGCACTGCTTGCCAAGCAGCGGAGACTCAATCGATAGAAAAGGTTTGCCAGGATGCCGGACTATCCTCACTTCATCCTTTCAGGGAACGGAGAAGCCGAGGCGTACACCTCGACGGGCGGAGGCGGCGGAACCTTCACAACTCCGCCAAGGGACCGGACCCGTCAAGCAGAGAAGCTGACAGAGCAGGTCCGCAAGATTCGTGATAGCGCCGACGAACAGCTCAAAGAGATCCCCGCGACCTCCGGCATCCACTATATTCCCATCTTGTTTGAAGGATCGCGCGAGCACGAACTGGCGATCGACTCGATTGAGAACAAACCCGCCGGTATTCGCGTTGTCAACGTACGGACGGAGGACAAAAAGCAAATCGCCGTGGTTGCCGTACCTCGAGACAGCATCGCGCATTTTGAGAAGCGATTCAGGGAGTACGGTGAAAAGGACCGCGTAAAGAGCCAGCCGGACGGTAGCGAGAGGCGGACTCCGTACCACCAGAATCTGGTTACCAGCATTGAGGAGCTGCGCCTTGCCGCGCTCAAGGACTACTACACGGATTCAGACGGCCACCTTCCCGAACTGGATGAGGTCCTTTGGTGGGAGGTATGGCTCGATACCGAGGCGAGCTCAGAGGCCGTCGACGACTTTCGCAACCAGGCGGGCCAGCAGAACATTCTCGTCAGCGAAAACACGGTCCGCTTTCCAGAAGTAGCCGTCGTGCTCGCTCGGGCATCGTTCAATGACTGGTCCCAGTTCGCCGGGCTCCTTGGCCTACTCTCAGAACTGCGCCGGGCTAGCATTGTTCCAACGGAGTTCATCTCTCTGCCTCCACGAGACCAGGCCGAGTTCGTCGAATCGCTTCGTGAGCGGACCGAATACGCATCCGACTCAGCGCCAGCGGTGTGCCTGTTGGACACCGGTGTCAATCGCGGACATCTTCTGCTTGAACCCGCGATCAATGCGTATGACGCCCAATCGTGGAAACCCGAATGGCAGAGCCACGACCACCAAGGCCATGGGACGGAGTTGGCCGGACTGGCGCTGTTCGGTCCGTTGAACGAACTTCCTCGTGACGGGTCGAATGTTTTGCTTGTGCATCGGTTGGAGGCCGTGAAGATCCTGCCGGACGTCGGGCAAAACGACCCACCTGATTACGGTCCCATCACTGTCGGTTCAATGGCCATGGCGGAGTTGCAAGCACCTGGTCGTCCCCGAACGTTCTGCTTGGCCATTACCGCCGATGACCGTGACCAAGGACTTCCAACTCTCTGGTCAGCGGCCATCGATCAAGCGTGTGCCGGCGCTGAGGATGAGCGACGACGCCTTGTTGTTGTTTCGGCCGGAAATCTATGTTCGGACGTCGGTGTCAACTATCCGGACACGAACCATCTATCGAGCATTCAGAATCCAGCCCAATCATGGAACAGTCTCACCATTGGAGCATGCACTTTGAAAGCTTGGGTGCAGGAGGAAGGACTTGAAGGCTGGACACCCGTTGCGCAGAAAGGTCGTCTCAGTCCGGCAAGCACGACATCCATTGCGTGGGAAGCTCAGGAATGGCCGCTGAAACCCGACCTCGTGTTCGAGGGTGGCAACTATGCCCGCGACGCATCCGGCTCCGTCACCGCTGCTGACGACCTGGGGCTTTTGACTACTCGTCTTGATCCTAGTGGCGCTCAACTTGGCATCAGCCGTGACACCAGCGCCGCTGCTGCTCAGGTTGCACGCATCGCGGCGATCGTACAGTCCGAGCATCCGGGTTTCTGGCCAGAGACGATCCGCGGCCTATTGATCCATTCCGCTGAATGGACGACACAGATGATTGAAGAGTTCCCTCGAACTGAGCGGGGGAATCGACTTCGCTGCTACGGCTGGGGGATGCCTGATCTTGCGCGGGCCCGAGCATGCGCCATGAATGTGGCCACCATCATCATAGAGGATTCCCTTCGCCCATTTCGTAAAGACGGCAACGAGATCAAGACGCATCAGATGAAGCTCCATCCGATGCCGTTCCCGGCTGAAGTGTTGCAGCAACTAGGTGACGAGCCGATCAGAATGCGCGTCACTCTGTCTTACTTCATCGAACCGAGCCCAGGCCGCAAGGGGTGGACCAAACGGCATCGTTATGCATCGCACGGCCTGCGATTCGATGTCATTCGACCAGACGAAGACCTTACGCAATTCCGGACGCGCATCACCCGAGACGTGTGGGAAGACCGCGCAACAAATCCAGGCGGTGTCGTACCTGACAGTCGCAATTGGGAACTCGGGGACGACCTCCGCCGCAAGGGCAGTCTCCATTCGGACTGGTGGACGGGCAACGCGAGCACGCTGGCCTTGTGCAACAAGATCGCGGTGTTCCCAGTCACAGGTTGGTGGCGAGAACGACCTGGTCAGAACCGCTACGATTGCGACGCCCGCTATTCGCTGCTGGTAACCATCGAAACAGAACGGACGGACGTCAAACTCTACGCGGCGGTTGAACAGGCCATTGCGGTTCCCGCGGCAATCTCGGTTGAGACGACAGAGTAGGGGCATCCTGCTTTGAGAGCAGAGGCCGACTAACACCAAGCAGCCAGCTCGCGACACCGCATTGTGACCGTGCTATGGTCCTTCACACGGTTCGATACCGTCCTGGCTCTCACTGAGTATTAGTGAGGTCAATTCCTATCTTTTTGCTGACACAGTAGAGTCTACTCAATCTCTATGGCGCAAAGTACGACTTCCATCGTCGCACCTACAGTGATTGAGCGCGGCCCAGAGTATTGATACTGCAACGGCAAGGATTCGGGGGAGCGAACGAACGCCTCAATCCACCAACCGCCGCGCTTCTTCGGCCACGCGCTCGGCGGTGATGTTGAAGTGTTGGTAGAGGGCTTTGGCGGGGGCGGAGGC
>CALKYM010000057.1 GCA_938003525.1 uncultured Planctomycetales bacterium
TTGTTGCTGCGTCTGGCATGGCCGCGGCCGTACTGTTGCTCGCGCAGCACCACGACCTCGTCAGCTTCGCGATGGCGACCTGCGTCTATCTCGGCGTGTTCATTGCGCTTGCGATCCGAACACCTGACGACCGAGAACTTGTTCGGGCAGTACTGGCAGAGTTGCGCGGAAAGAAGAAGGCTTCCGGTGGCGCGCGTCGACCGCAGGCGGCCGCTCCCGAGCGAAACCGCCAACCGGTGGAAGTCACCTAGGGCGAACTCCGGGAAACACGACATGGTGTCACTGTCGGTCGTACTCATCAGCCGGAATCAGGCGTGGAACGTCTCGCGCTTGATCGAGTCGGTCTTGGAGCGCACCGACTGGGTCGACGCCCGCGAAATCATCCTGGTCGATTCGGCCTCGTCCGACACGACGGCTCAAATTGCCTGTGAGTACAACATCGACGTCCTGCAACTGGACGAACGACAGCGTCTCTCGGCAGCCGCAGGTCGCTTTGTCGGGACATCGAACGGCAGGCACGAATACATCTTGTTCCTCGACGGTGACATGGAACTCTGTGAATCAGGGTTACGTCGCATGGTGCATGTGCTGGACGACAAACCTGAAGCGGCGGCCATCTGCGGAAGGATTGTCGATCGGCCGCTGCCGGCTACCCCCGAAGAACGATCGTCCTTCAAGACCCCGCAGGGGGAGCAGAGCATCGTTCGGGTGAAGTCAATGCGCGGCGCAACACTCATCCGTCGTGCCGCCTTAGAGGCCGTTGGGGGATTTGATCCCTATCTGTATTCGGACGAAGAACCAGAGCTCGCTATCCGGCTGCGCCAAGCGGGGTACGAACTTTGGTCGATCGACGATGCGCTCGCCTGGCACTACACGGCCCCGTCTCGGGAGATCTCGACGGTCATCGGGAGATGGCAACGGAACCTCTATTGCGGTGCTGGGCAGATTCTCCGTCGACACTTGGGAACGTCACTCTTTTGGACATGTGTCCGCGAACGCGGATATGGACTTGTGCCGGCGGCGTTAGCGGCCCTCGGTGTCGCCACGGCGGCCTACTCGATCATCACGTTCACAGCACACTGGTTCTTGGCGTGGCTACTGGGCGTCGCTGCACTCGTATTCGCGCTTGCGTTGCGTCGACGCAGCCTGAAAGCAGCCGTACGCAAGATCTTGCAGAGGCTCTTCATCCTAGATGGCACGATCCGTGGGTTCCTGATGCCGTTGCCGCCGCGCGACGCGTACCCGACCCGAGTCCGTGTACTCCGCCGCGTGAGTGCAGCCAGACATGCATCTGTTTCCGATGGCGCGCGGACAACTCAATCATCCAGTTACGACTGCGAGCAACCAGCCTCGACGAGGTTATGAGGAAAGAACGACGGCCGACTCACAAAACCAATGGGCTCGACTCTGCTATGAATACCCAACTCACCATTGCCATGATCGTCAGCATGAAGAGCGGCCTCACGCAATTCATGATGCGCGACATCGAAGCGTTGGTGAACAAAGGGCACCGAGTTTCCCTGTTCACGCTGCACCAGTCGCCGGGGCTCTACAACCCCGACCCCAGTTGGCCCGTTGTCTCCGTTTCGCTTTGGCGGATTCTTTTAGGACAGCTCTGGCTGGTTTTCACTCGCCCCAAACAATTTGCGCACCTGCTGGCCATCGCGTGCCGCACCCGCTCGCTGGTCAACTTTCTCATCGCCAGTGGGTTTCTCAAATCGATGCGCGGCGCCGACGTGACCTACGCGTACTTTGGCGACCACAAACTGTTCACCGGGTACTACTGCTCGCAGATTCTCGGCATCCCGCTGAGCGTCACGATTCGTGCCTACGAGTTGCATCGAAATCCCAACGACACGATGTTTCGGCACGCCATCGCCGCCTGCCAGCAGATTGTGACCGTCAGCGAATTCAATCGTCGCAAGCTGATCGATGAGTTTGGCGTCGCGCCGGAGCGCGTCGAGGTCGTGCGACAGATCATTGATCTGGAGACTTACAAGCATCGAACGACGATCAACATCCTCTCCGTAGGATTCTTCGCGCAGAAGAAAGGCTTCGACGTGCTCTTGCAGGCCGTGGCGCGCCTGCAACGCGACGACGTCGAGTTGTGGATCGTGGGGGACGCCGCAGCCGATCGATTGCCAATTGATTGCCGTTCCATTGCCGAGGAATTGGGCATCTCCGACAAGGTGGCCTTCTTCGGCGCCCAGCGAGGGCCCGCACTGCGAGCGCTGTATCGCGAATGCGACATCTTTTGTCTCGCCTCTCGGACCGATCATAAGGGTGACATGGAAGGCTTTCCCAACGTGATTGCCGAGGCCATGGCCTTCGCCAAGCCCATCGTGGCAACCCGCCACGCCGGCATCCCCGAAGCAGTTGATTCGTTTCTGGTTGAAGAGAACAACGTGTCTCAACTCACCGAGGCACTGCGTCACGCCTGCGAGTCGAGTTCGCAGTGGTCAACTCTAGGCAACCGCAACCGCGAAATTGCTGAAGCGATGTTCTCCGCCCGCAACAACGACCTGCTCGAAGAGCTTCTGCAGCACACGGCCGGCACTCGGGAGCCGTACGCCGGCGGCGGCCACACGGTCCACAACGAGCAAGACGTTCACCCTGTGGCGACATGATCCCCAGAACCATGCACCGTTCCGATCCTCAACAAGCTGAACGGCACGACACCAGCAATCAAACGTGCGCCAATGCCGCCGTGCGTCTCCATGCTTATCTCGCCCGGCATCACTTGCATGGCAAGGCATTGCGAGGACCAGACCCGGGCGTTCGCTTTAACGCTCGATTCGGCCGGTTCATCAAGAGCTACGCCAGCACGATCTCTTGGCGGGACGCGATGGCTTACGCCCAAACTCAAAAGTATTGGATCGCCGGCAATTGGCGTCTGTCCGACTCGGGTTTGATCGACCGAGTCCTCGCTGAGCACCATGCGGTTGCTGCCGCAGAGTTCCTTGTTGAAGCCCAGACCGATGAAGGCTATTGGCCCTATCCCAATCGCGAGTGGGGCAACAAGATCGCCACCGTGGAGGGAACCTACGCGGCGCTGGGCTTGTTAGAGGCCTATCAGCGCACAAGGCGAAGCGCGTTCTTGGAAGCAGCCGTGCGATGGCACGATTTTGCGGTCCGTGAAATCGGTTTTCAACGCGCCGGACACATGCTCTCGCTGAAGTACTTCGGACGATGCGAGGGATTCGTAATGATTCCCAATGTCTCCGCATCTGCGCTACGAAGTTTCGCTCTCTTGTCCACGGTTACGGGGGAGGATCGCTATCGCGATCACTGCTCGGGCATGGTGGCGTGGCTCAACAACGTGCAAACCGAAGAAGGTGAGTTGCCCTACGGCGTGGCGACGCCCGGCAACACTGCGCGGTTCAACCGCTTTCACTTCTTGTGTTACCAGTACAACGCATTTCAGTTGTTGAACTTGGCTGCCTACTACCGGCTGACTGACGACGCAGACATCTTGCCCGTCTTGCAAAAGCTGGCCCCATTCGTGGCCGGCGGGCTTACGTCCCAGGGAGCGTGCCGGCACGATTGCCACCGTCAGTATCCAGAGGTGTTGTACTACAGTGCCGCAGTGAGCGCGGCGCTACGGGCGGCCACCGAGTTGGGACTGGGCGACTACCGCCAGCCGGCCGAGCGCGCTCTTTGCCATGTTTTGTCGCAACAGTCGCGCGACGGTGGATTCACTTACTACTCGCGCTACAACTACAAGATTCTCGCGGATCGACGGTCCTACCCACGGTACCTGGCCATGATCCTCTATTTTCTGAGCCTGGCGTCGCAGGGAGCGGCCAGCATGTCGGCACCTGAGAGCTCATCGCCAAAGCTGTCGACCGCGACGATGTAACTGACTTACTGGTACCGCCACACAAGTGAATGATTTCGCCTTTGGCTTCGGCAAGCGACACGAGAAAAATGGAAAATGCAGTGAATGCCGCGGCTTCGACGATGGAGCGATCGGGCGACTCCGAACCGGAGACCGCGCACGGCTCGCTGCAGTGGATCACGCTCGATCAATGGCAGGAGTTCGTGGAATCGCGCCCAGAAAGCCACCCGTTCCATCATGCCAATTGGCTGCGGCTGCTGATCGATCAATACGGTTATGCGTGGCGGATCGCCGCGCTAGTCGCGCATGGTGAAATCACCGCCGCGTTGCCGTTTCTGATCACGCGCACCCTCCATGGCCGGCGCAAACTGCTCGCGCTACCGCTGACCGACTGGTTTTCGGTCCTGGCCTCCCAAGAGAGCAGCGCCGATGCATTGCTGGCGATGTTGCAGTGCCAGCCGTGGCCCGGATTTCAATCGGTCTCTGTTCGTACGGATTTGCCCGCCGGCAGCGCGACGCCTTGGGTGCGTCACCAGATGCGGCTCCCGGCCGACTCTGGCGAACTACGACACAGGTTTCCAGAGAGTCTCCGCCGCAATCTGAAGCGCGTCGAACGGGACCATGTGCGGTTCGAACGCCGCACCGACGCAGAAAGCCTGGCGGTCTTCTACGACTTGCATGTCCGCACCCGGTGCCGACAAGGCGTCCCGGTGCAGCCGAAGAGCTTCTTTCGACGGCTACAGCCGTGGATCGTTGAGCCGGGATTGGGATACGTCGGCCTCGTAACCAAGTCTCACACACCCATCGCCGCGGGCGTCTTTCTCAACTACGGTTCGACCGCGGTTTACAAGTATGGTGCCTCAGATCCCCAAGCGCTCGCGCATCGGCCGAATGAATGTTTGATGTACGGAGCCATGCGGGCAGCCGTCGATGGAGGATGCGCGCGCTTCGACTTTGGCATCACCGACGTCGAGAACGAGGGACTCCGCCGCTTCAAGCGGAAGTGGGGGGCCCATGAGATTCCAGTGGGCTATCGGTTTCTTGCTGGTGGCGGCGACGCCAAGGGTGCGACCAGCGCTGCGATGCGCATCGCCGGGCCGGTCATTCGCCGCTCACCGCTGATCGTGTGTCGCCTGTTGGGTGAAGTGCTCTACAAGTTCAGTCCATGACGATGCAGCAGCGATTCTTGATCAACGATCCGCCCTGGGGGCCACTGTTTCGTGCGGCGCTGGCTGCCGACGTCGCTTCTGCGCGCCTCTCGCGCGCCTATCGTCTGTACTACATGCTGCGTCCGTTCATTCCTCTGGTAGCCCGCCAGTTTCTGCAAAGCCGGCGAAAGGTCGAGATCGACCAGCACTGGTATGTGCAAGACGCGTTCCTTCGCAGGCTGGCGGAGGAGCTCCAGGGCGAAGCGAATCTCCCTCCCATCGTCCATCCTTGGCCGGACGGGGCTCAGTTTGGTTTCGTGTTGACGCACGACGTCGAGACGTCCGCCGGAATGCACAACATCGCTCGCGTCGCCCAGATCGAGGAGCGGCTCGGCTTGCGATCGTCGTGGAACATCGTGCCCTACAAGTATCGGATTGACGAAGGTTTGCTCGCGGACTTGCGGGCACGCGGCTTCGAAATCGGAATCCACGGATACAACCACGACGGAAAGTTGTACTGCTCCCAGCGCGTGTTTCGCAGACGCGCGGCGGCCATCAATCGCGCGCTCGAGCGACATCAAGCCGTGGGCTTCCGCTCGCCGATGGTCCATCGCCATCTCAATTGGCTGCAGCAGCTCAATGTCGAGTACGACGCTTCTTGCTTCGACATCGATCCCTTCCAGGCGATGCCCGGCGGTGTCGCCAGTCTGTGGCCGCTGATTGTCGGCAAGTTCGTCGAGCTGCCGTACACATTGCCGCAAGATCACACACTGTTTGTCGTGCTCGGGCACACGTCGGGCGCGATATGGCGGAAAAAGCTGGAGACAATTGTCTCCCACAACGGGATGGCATTGATGCTCACCCATCCCGATTACCTGCAATCGTCGCGGCACCTCGACGTTTACCGCCGCTTTTTGGAAGACGTGCTCGAGTGGGCCGGCTTCTGGCACGCGCTACCCCGCCAGGTTGCCGCTTGGTGGCAGCAGCGCGAGCAGACGACCGTCGAGCGCGAGTCGAGCGGCAACTGGGGCCTTTCTGGGCCCGCGGCCGCGCGGGCCTCGGTGGCTCGACCGGCGTTCGACGGTGAGCGACTCGCACTGCGTTCGCTGCCGCGCGAGATAGCGGCGACCTCGGGCGCATAGGAGGGTCGGCAAACAATGCACAAGGTCCTGGTGATCGGCTGCAACACAGGCGGGCTGGCCGTCATTCGCGCGTTCCTCGATGCCGAAGACGTGCAAGTTATCGCCCTGAGCCACTCGCGCCGCGAAGTCGGGCTCGCCTCGCGCTATGTGTCCGAAATCGTCATGATGCCGCACCCCGGAGACGATGAGCAGGGCTTCATTGATCTGCTGCTGGCCCGCGGCGAGCGCTGGCGCGGAGCGCTCATCATCGAGGTTGGCGACTATCTCGCGACCGCCCTGGCCAAGCACAAACGGGTGCTCAGCCAATACTATCGGATGGCGACGCCGGATTGGGACTGTTTGCGGCTCTTCGTCGACAAGGCAGAAACCAGGGCACTCGCGCAGCGCATCGGCGTCGATCATCCCCGTGTGTTCGCGCCACAGTCGGTCGAACACGCACGGTCCATGCAGCACGACATTCGATACCCGGCACTTGTCAAACCGATATCGAGTCACGAGTTCGTTCGCGCTACCGGATTCAAGAACTTTGAGGTCAACAGCGGCAGCGAGTTGATGGAGCGATTGCGCTACTGTTGGCAAGCCCGGCAGCCCGTCATCGTGCAAGAGGTCGTGCCCGGGCCGGAAACGAATCTAGAGCGCGTGCACCTTTACGTGAATTCCAAAGGACGGATCGCCGCGCAATTCTTCCATCGCAAGATTCGCCAGCACCCGCCCGGCTTTGGCGTGATGCGAGTGGGACTCAGCACACCGCCGAATTCGGACGTCGAACTGCTGGCTGGCCGCATCGTCGCCGGCTCGAACTATCGCGGCTTCTGTAGCATCGAATTCAAGCGCGATCCCCGCGATGGTGCGTTGAAGCTCATCGAGGTGAATGCCCGCATGCCGCGGAGTGCCGCGTTTCCCATCGCCTGCGGCGTTAATTTCCCCTGGCTGATGTACAAGGACCTCGTTCACAACGAACAAATCGAAGTCACCCAACACGCCGCAGGGCTGTATTGGATCGAGTTACTGCCCGATCTGTTCAACATGCTGTTCAATCGCCGGCGAGAACGATTCACTTGGCGCGAGTACCTGCGACCCTACCTGGCCCGCCGCCGCCACTTCGCGGTGCTCGACTGGCGCGATCCGCTGCCGTTTCTCAAGCAGATCAGTTCCGCGTGTGGCGCCGCACTTAGACTGTTGACCCGACTGCTGCGCAACCTGCTGCAACGCCGTAGACGCCCTGCATCGCCGACCGACCCGCTGGCACCCGCGGTCAACCCGAAGCGTCTAACGCGCAATCCCGAACCACTCACGTAGAGACACCGTGTGAACACCCGCGTGCTGATGGTTTTACAGAACTACCCGTTTCCACAG
This sequence comes from uncultured Planctomycetales bacterium, assembly GCA_938003525.1. Classification (GTDB taxonomy): domain Bacteria; phylum Planctomycetota; class Planctomycetia; order Pirellulales; family JAEUIK01; genus CALKYM01. The sequence goes on from CALKYM010000057.1 coordinate 7,485, forward strand.
GACGCCCGCGTCCGACCGGAGGCCATCGCACTCGCGCGTGCGGGACACGAAGTCACCGTCATTTCGCCCGCTCGCAAGAATCAACCGCGCCGGGAAACGTTCGCAGGGGTGCGCGTCTATCGCTATCCAGAGCCCACCGCTGCCGAGGGTGTCCTCGGCTATCTGTGGGAGTATGGGTACTCCCTTGCGGCAACGTTCTGGCTCTCACTGGTCGTCTGGTTCCGGCACGGATTCGACATCATCCACGCGCACAACCCTCCTGACCTCTTCGCGCTGCTGGCCGTCTTTTATCGACCTTTCGGCAAGCGCTATATCTTTGATCATCACGATCTGGCGCCGGAGATGTACCGAGCCAAGTTTCCCGAGGGAAACCGCTTGATGCACTGGGCATTGCTGTTCTTCGAGAAACTCAGCTACCGCATGGCCGCCCACGTGATCGTGACCAACCAGTCGTACAAGCAGACCGCAATGACCAGAGGGCGCGTCCCCGAAGAGCGGATCACCGTTGCCCGCAACGGCCCCGACTTCAACCACGTCCGGCGCGTGCCGCCCGACTCGGAATTGCGCAGCAGGGCGAGCACGATTCTGGGCTACCTCGGACTCATCAGCCGACAAGACGGCTTGGACTACCTGCTCCGCGCAGTGGCCCATCTCGTGCACGATCTAGAACGGCACGACGTCCTTTGCATGATCGTTGGCGACGGGGAAGAGCGCGGGCATCTGGAAGCGCTGGTGCAGAAATTGCGCCTGGACGACTACGTCTGGTTTGCCGGCTATCACCTGGGCGACGACCTGTGCCGGCTGTTGTCGACGGCCGACATCTTCGTGGCGCCGGAGCCAAGCAATCCCTACAACGACAAGTCCACCATGATCAAAATGATGGAGTACATGTACCTCGGCCGGCCGATCGTCGCCTTCGATCTTACCGAACATCGGGCGTCGGCTGCTGGCGCCGCGCTGTACGCCCGCGCGAATGACGAAGCCGATTTCGCGCGGTTGATTGCCCGGCTCATGGACGATTCTCGACAGCGCGAAGAACTTGGTCGCATCGGCCGCCAGCGCGTGGAGACTTCACTGGCCTGGCATCATCAGGCCCCCAAACTGCTCGCCGCCTATCGCAGCCTGGCGTCAGACAAAGCTGCCGATCGCGCTGCAGCCGCACCGACACACCGCAAACAGCCGTCTGAGCTGACCTGAAGCTGGATGTTGCCGATGTCCTCACTGACCCAAACGGAACGAACCGCCATCCAACCGCAGTGGCCAAACGACGGGCGCGTCGCATACTTGGCTACCCAGCTGAATGACTATTGCCATGCACCGCCTTACCATCCGCCCGAGGCTTACCCTGAACTCGGGTCGACGGAGCTGGATCCGCAGAATCAGGTCTATGGTTGCGTTCGCGAGTTGCTGGCCACACTCGCATTGGATCGAGAGAACTTCGGCTCGACCGACTGGAATCCACTGGGCAACGTGATCCGGCCGGGCATGACGGTCTTCATCAAGCCTAACACCGTCAGCCATCGCCATCTGACCGGCCAGAACATCTTCTCGATGATCACCCACGCCTCGGTGATTCGTCCCCTGCTGGACTACGTTCGCCGGGCGCTGTGTGACGAAGGACGCATCATCATTGGCGACTCACAGTTCTTGTTCGCCGATTTCGACAAAGCAATGGTTGCGAGCGGTTTGAAGCCGCTCATCGATTGGTACCGCACACAAACCCGCCTGCCAATTGAGTGCCTGGACTTGCGCAATCTAAAGGCCGTCAAGACGTGGGCCGGCGGCAATTGGGGACGCGAGGCACTGCCGGCAGACCCACGCGGCTGCCGCTGGATCGACCTGGGGCGGCGGAGTCACTTCGAAGGCATTGATGCCCGCAAATTGAGAATTGCCGTCGCTCCGCCCCGCGAAATGGCAGAGCGCCACGGGGCCGGCCATCACGAGTATCTCCTGCCACAGATTGTGTTGGACTGCGACGCCATCATCAGTATCCCAAAACTGAAAACGCATCGTCGCGCCGCGGTGTCACTGGGACTGAAAGGCTTGTTTGGCCTGGTCGCCGACAAGAGCGGGCTGCCGCACTACCGTAAGGGTTCTTCGGACGAAGGAGGCGACGAGTATCTCCACCGATCGCCTCGCAAGCGGCTGGCGAGCAGAATGCAGGACCTCGTGCAGTCGCAAAGACTCGTAGCCATGAAGGCCGCCGCCGCCGCGCTCCGCAACGCCTGCTGGTGGACGCACCACATCGTGCCGTTTCGAGACAACGTCGCCGAGGGCATGTGGCACGGCAACGATACGATCTGGCGAACCATTTTGGATATTCATCGGGCCGTCTTCTATGCCGACAGGCAGGGGCGTCTTCGCGACCGCCCGCAGCGCGCGAGCTTTTGCGTCCTGGACGGCATCATCGGCGGAGCAGGAAACGGTCCACTGCAGCCCGACCCGGTGCACTCGGGCGCGCTTCTGGCTGCTGCCAATCCGGTTGCACTCGATGCGGTGGCCGCCACGCTGATGGGGTTCGACATCCGCCGCATTCCAACGGTGCGTGAAGCGCTGCGCGGCTGCGGCGCAGACTTCGAGTCCGAAATCGAGGTTTTCGAGGCGCGCGGGCGCAGACCACTCGCTTCCTTTGCCCAACATGTGAACTTGGAATTTGCAGCCCATCCGGAGTGGAAAGGTCACTGCGAACGAAGATTGAATTCATCCTGAGCACCACGGCGAAGGCAGCTTCCCCAACGGCTCGAAGTTGCAGGACCGCAGGTCACAGGGCGTACCAACACCGAGGCACGGATTGAAATGGGTTGGGCGACGCTGGTTCACAAAGTTCGTCGCAACGCAGAAGACCACGGCTGGCAGATTGCCTTCCGCAAGGTCGTGCGGGCGATCTCCGCGCCCCTCTACGCACACACCGCTTATCGCATCTACAAGCTCGACGTTCAGCGATCGGCCGTCCGAGAGTCTCCGTCCAGTGATGGTGTTGTCTTGAAGCTACTCGACTCTGAAGACACCCGGCTCATCGCAGCCATCGAGCGCTACGCGGAGTGGCTTCAATCCCGGTTGGCAGGCATCATCGCCGAGGGGGCGCTGTGTGTGGTGGCGACGCGGTCCGGTGAATTGGTGGGATTCAACCTCGTGCGATTCGGCGAAGTTCAGATCACCCCCCTCCGACTAACGCGCCAGTTCCATGCCGGCAACGCCTGGTCGGAACACATCATGGTTGCCGAATCCTGTCGCGCCCGCGGTTTGGCAACACGGCTTCGCCAACGGATGATCGCCGAGCTTGCGAGACGTGGCATGCGGCGACTCTATGGTGGAGCTGAACCGTGGAACACGCCCTCGCTCAATCTGGCCCGAAGGCTCGGATTCCAAGAGTTCGCGGTGATCCATTTGCAACAGTTGATGGGCGTCAAGACGTGGTCTGTGCAAAGGGTTCGACGCCATGTCGATACACGCCGCTAAACGCCTCTTGGTCGGGCAGTGGTTGTTTCCGGCCACAAACTGGCTGCTCAATCGCAAGGGCATTCGTCGCAACTATCGCGCGCTTTTGCAAACCGACACTGCGTCTGAGGCTCTGCTGGCAGACTTGCAACTACACCGGGTGCGACGTGTGCTGGCCCATGCGCGACGTTGGTGTCCGTTTTATGCAGAGCGGCTTCGCGATGCGGGCATCGATCCGCAGCACATACGGAATCTGGAAGACCTGCGAAATATTCCGCCCCTGTCGCGCGTCGACTTGATGGATCATCGTAACGAGCTGGTCGACCGCCGATTGCAAGCTGCGCTCGCTGCTGCCAACAGACAACAACGCCCACCGGGCCAGCCCATCCCCTTCGCAGCGTTTCGACAAGAGCGGTTGGTCCGCAACACGTCGACCGGATCGACCGGCGAGCCGGTTGTCTTCTACGAAGACGGTTCGACGACCGCGCGGAGCTGGTCGCACGAGCTGCGTCTCAAGCACTGGTTCGGTCTTGCGCCGGGCGAGCGCGAGGCGCGCTTTGCCCGCGTCTCCACCGAGTACGTTGCGCGCAGCAAGGCGCTCCGCGCCCGGCGATTGCTCTGGAACCAGCTCGTGCTACCTGGGATGAATCTCGCCAAGGAAGACTACGCATCCTGTCTGGATGCCCTGCGCACGTTTCGGCCGCGGATTCTGTTCGGTATCACCACGGCACTCACCGGCTTCGCCAGGTACTTGAACGGCCTGGGTGCCAAGTGCGAGGAAGTCGCGCCGCAGCTCGTCATCACCTGGGCGGCTCCGCTGTACGATCATGAACGCGCGTTGCTGGAGGAGACGTTCGGCTGCCGGGCTTCCAACATCTACGGCAGCCGCGAAGTCGGGCACGTGGCCTCGCGCTGTCCAGCAGGAGGCCTGCATGTTCATCAAGAGGACTACTACGTCGAGATCGAGCATGATGCTGCCCACTCCGACGCACACGGAGCCGGGCAGATACTAATCACGCCCCTCTTCCCTACGCCGATGCCTCTGGTGCGCTATCGCATCGGCGACGTCGGAACACTCGCCGGCAGCCATTGCCTGTGCGGTCGCAAGCATGTCTTGCTGGGCGACTTGTTGGGCAGAACGGCTGAAGTGTTTGTGACCAGGCAGGGCCGTGTCATCCCGCCCAACTTCTGGTGTCGCGCCTTCATGGGCGACGCCGGCAGCGACCACGTCGAACAGTTTCAAGTCGTGCTGGAATCGGACGATGCCATCCGCTTCCGCGTTGTCCGCCGGCCAAACTACTCAGAACGGACCGAGGGCGATCTGCGAAGCTACCTGTTTGCCCAACTCGACAACGAATTGTCGTTGACATTCGAATACGTCGCACACATTCCAGCCCAGCCCTCCGGCAAGTACCAAATGGTGGTCGATCGACGCAGCCCGAGTTACGTACCCTATCGATGCGCAACATCGGCCCCGTAGTTTGCATCGACACGCAACAAACATAGGCGGACGCTACAGCGATAACCTTGGTATCCAGCGGTGCACGGCTGAATCCGCTCGCCCGATCGCGTCGGATTCAAAGCCAGCCGCATCAGCCCAGTACACCACCCACTTCTCCGCACGATAAGGCGTTCGCGACGACGACACGGTTCCCGAAAAGACGGTTGATTGCCAACACATTCGGCCTACAGATCGATTGGCCTTTGGTATCCAAGGCCTTTTGCGTGACTGGGCGCCCTCCACTCTGCCGCCATCCGACAGGGTATGCGACATTGTTCGGCAGAGCATGCCGGTTCCACCCCTTTGCATGCCGATTGCCGAATCCTTAAAGCGTCGCGCTAGTAGTCGAGAGATCTCGCTCCACAAGAGGCTCAGATGGCCGTCGCTGGGCGTGCCATCCAACCTA
>CALKYM010000058.1 GCA_938003525.1 uncultured Planctomycetales bacterium
GCACGAATAATGCGATTAGCGCGGTCGCGTAGGATCTGATTCTGGTGTGCTAGCGATGAGCGGATCGCAGCGCGCCCGGCCAATCTAGCCACGTTCGCGTTCGATCATGCCCGCGCTGGAATCATGTGTACTCGGCATGCTGCCCTAGCCCTTGCCGGTAGCCCCAGCGAATGAGTTCCACATCGCGGCCGAGCAATCAACTGACTGCCGGGAGGAGAGCTGGAGCGGCCGATTGGTCATTGCGATTAGCCATTTATCGAGTTTCGGTCGCCAGAGACGGGCGTACACAAAGTCAGTCAGACCCTCGTGGCGAGCTCCCGCGACTGCGGCGGAAATCGCCTGATGACGCCAAGTTGACGCGCGCCGCAGGAACAACGACTCCCTCTCTGTGTGCGGAATCGCGCAACGTCCCGCACACCATCTGTGTGCTTCGCGGCACAAAGGACCCGACCAACCCGGTAATTGGTCCTTCGTGACTGTGGAATTGATATCTCGATTTCGCGGCGCACCGTTTGCAGATTACCGCGACCGCCAGATGCTCATGCGAAGCATAGTTCTGGTTCGCGACGAGTTGAGAGGGGGCCACGGTTTCTGAGTAGCTCATCGGCGTTTCTCCCCTACAAGGGAGCAGATGCGCCCGCATCGAGGCAAGAGCGAGCGGCTGCCGACAGGGCAGCCAAGACGGAGTGGGCAGCCATGCATGGCTATCGGGTTGAAGTCCCCTCGGCCGACTATTGGCGGCGACAGATCAATTGTCAGCAGGCATGTCCGGTGCACACGGACGCTCGCGGCTATGTGCGAGCCATTGCCGACGGACGCTACGAGGATGCGTACCTGATCGCCCGTGGCCCTAATCCTTTGGCCTCTATTTGCGGCCGGGTATGCGGCGCGCCTTGCGAGGCAGCGTGCCGTCGGGGCGATGTCGACGAGGCGGTCTCGATTCGCGCGTTGAAGCGATTCGTTACCGACAAGTTCGACGAGATCGCGCATCCTTCATCTCCCGAGTCCCTGATCGGGCGGCTGATCGAACATGCCCGGACGCGAGACTGCGGCCGCACGGAGGAGTTGAGCGCCTACCAGCACTTTCTGCAACAGGGCGCCGCGCGGTCGAACTCACGCGGCGAAAAGGTGGCGATCATCGGGTCGGGACCAGCCGGGCTGGCAGCAGCGCACGATCTTGCGCTGCTGGGGTTTCGACCGACTGTTTACGAAATGGAACCTATTCCGGCAGGGATGCTCACTGTCGGAATACCGCAGTATCGGCTGCCGCGAAAGTTGATCGCGGCAGAGGTCGAGTTCATCCGCCAACTCGGTGTCGAATTCGTCTGCAATACGACCGTCGGAGTCGACATTGGATTCGACGAGATCCGGGAGCAACACCAGGCAACGCTCATTGCGACCGGGCTAAAGCGGTCGCGAGCGCTGCCTCTGCCAGGCTCGGATGCCAATGGCGTCCTGGGCGGAATCGAGTTTTTGCGGGATGTCGCGCTAGGCCATCCTATCGATCTCCGCGGTGACGTCGTCGTGATCGGTGGTGGCAACGTCGCTTACGACGTGGCGCGGACCGTAATTCGCCAGACTTCCGTCGACATCTCACGCACGGCGCTGCGCCGCCCCGAAGTACGGCAAGTGCATCTGTGCAGCCTGGAAAGCCTGGAAGAGTTGCCAGCCGACGACATCGAGATCATCGAGGGTGACGAAGAGGGCGTGCAGCGACACCACAGTCTGGGCCCCAAGGAGATACTCAAGGACGACTCAGGAAACGTGCGGGGCGTGGTCTTTCAACGCTGCGTTCGCGTCTTTGACGACCAGGGCCGGTTCAATCCGGTCTTCGATACAGAAGAACTGACCACGCTCCATGCAGACACGGTCTTGTGGTCGATTGGGCAAGCGCCTGATCTGTCATTCATTGGCTCCGATGGCGACGTAAGGCTCACGAAGAACGGTCTCATCGAATGCGATCCGGCGTCTCAGAAAACGACCGCGGCTGATGTCTTCGTTGCCGGCGATATTTCGTACGGCCCGCGTCTGCTGATCGATGCGGTTGCCAGCGGCAAACAGGCTGCGCGGCGGATCTGCACGTTCATTCGCGGCACGAAACTGGTCGAAGAGCCGACGCTCGTTCAGATCAATCTGCCGGACTACAAGCGCGAAGCCGACTACGAAAAACTGCCTCGCACTGCCGTACCCACGCTGAGCGCTGCCGAACGACAACATAGCCACCAAGCTCTGGTCGAGGTCGGCTTTAGCGAAACGCACGCGGTGACAGAGAGCTGTCGCTGCCTGGACTGCGGCATCAACACGATCTTCGACTCTGACAAATGCATCCTCTGCGGAGGCTGCGCCGACGTTTGCCCCGAACTCTGCCTGGAACTGGTCTCGTTGGACCGGCTCGAAGGCGATCAAGCCTTGACCGAACTCCTAGAGCGCCGCGTCGATCGCGAAGAGCTCGACGCCTGGTCGGCGATCGTCAAGGACGAAACGAAGTGTATCCGCTGTGCGTTGTGCGCGGAACGCTGTCCGGTCGGAGCCATCACCATGGAGCGCGTGGCGTTCCAAGCCGTGTGGTCGATCGAGAATCAGGCAACCTGAAGCGAAAGCGAGTGACTGATGTCGACTGAACCGGGCGGCGACTTGCAAAGCAGCCAACGCTTCGCGCCACCCCAAGAGCGACGCGACTTCCTCGGGTTAGCCGCCATTTGGTCGGCAGTCGGAGCGTGCGCGTTTGCTTTGATCGGCGCGCTACGGCTGCCGATGCCGTCGGTGTTTCCAGAGTCCAATCCGAAAGTCAAGCTCGGCCCTCCGAGTCGGTTTCTTGACGCCGAAGTGACGGCCCTCCCGGAGCAGCGGCTGTGGGTGTATTCGACTTCGGAGGGGATGTACGCCATTTCGGCCGTGTGTACCCATCTGGGATGCATCGTTGCCAAAGAAGAAGACGGGTACTTCTGCCCCTGTCACGGCAGCCGATTCGACGCGATGGGCAACGTTGTGGCGGGCCCGGCTCCGCGCGGCTTGGTTTACCTCGAACTATCGATTTCACCCGACGGTCAGTTGGTCGTCGATCGACAAAAGGAAGTCGCCGCCGCCGTTCGCTTGAAAGCATAGACGAACCCCATCGGTCAGCTACACGGCTAGTCGACGAGACGGACGAACATGAACCCCACTATGGCTCCCGAAACGCCTCCCGAGAAGAAGCCCAAGGCGTTGAGGCGGTTTCGCCGCAACTTGGCTGAGACGCCGCGGCTGTTTCGCGATTCGCTGGTCCGACACGGTCGGCCCACATCGGATCGCAGTGCGTCGCAGGCCATCTTCACCAACTTCTTCTTGCATATCATTCCGACCCGCATCGATCGCTACTCCCTGCGGATCCGAGCGACGCTGGGCTTGGGCGTGATCACAACAGTGCTCTTCCTCCTGCTGACCGGAACGGGGATTGCACTGATGATCTACTACAAGCCCAGCACGGCGGAAGCCTACAACTCGATGAAGGACATTCACTACGTCGTGCCAACAGGCCGCTTTATGCGAAACATCCACCGCTGGGCCGCCCACGGCATGGTGGCCTGCGTGTTTCTACATATGGCCCGCGCCTTTTACACCGGCGCCTACAAGGCCCCGCGCGAGTTCAATTGGGTTATCGGCATGGGGCTGTTCGTGTTGACCCTGTTCCTGAGTTTCACGGGTTACCTGCTGCCGTGGGACCAGCTCGCGTTTTGGGCGGTCACCATCGGATCGGAAATCGCGCAATCACCGCGCGAGCTCACTGACGCCTTGGGCATCACGCAATGGTTCGATCCGGGCGGTGCGCAAAAACACATTTTGCTGGGCGCCAATCATGTGGGCGAAGAGGCCTTGATTCGGTTCTATGTCTTGCACGTGATCGTGCTCCCCTTGGCGACGACCGTGCTCTTGGGCGTCCACTTCTGGCGGATTCGAAAAGACGGCGGTCTGACGCGACCTGCACGACCGGTAGTGCACGACCGCATTGTCGCCCAGCAAGCCCCCGCCAAGACCTATGGACTGATGGCGGTCGTGCGCGGGCGCACGCCGGCTGTGGATCGCGAGATGGCAACGACCGTGCCCGCTTGGCCCAACGCCATCTTCGCCATTGCTGCGCTGAGCATGTTGACGATGGCGGTGATGCTGGCCCTGGGACTCGTGCTCGACGCGCCGCTAAAAGAAGAAGCCAACCCGGCCGTGCCTGAGAATCCTGCCAAGGCCCCCTGGTACTTCCTTGGTTTGCAGGAGCTCGTCAGTTACTCAGCGTTCATGGGTGGAATCGGCATTCCGGCCTTGGTCGTACTGGGCCTGATGCTGGTGCCGTATCTCGATCGCGAGCGGGAGAACATCGGCGTCTGGTTCGGCGGACGTCAGGGTAAATACGTGTGCCTGTTGTCGGCCGTGTTCACGGCAGCCGTGGTCGTGGGGATTCTCGCGTTCACCGTGACGCAAGGCTGGCTGCGCAATTGGTATCCCGATATCCCCCAGGTCGTGATCACGTTTGTGAACCCGGGGACGGTGATGCTGGTGATCTTCGCCCTCTGGTCGTTCGCGATCATGTCGGTCAGCAATTCAACGCGCATGGGTGCGTTGGCAGTCTTCACTTGTTTCCTGATCGCTTTCATCATCCTGACGTACTTTGCAATCGTGCATCGTGGCCCGAACTGGGATTTCTATTGGTCGCAGAGTCAGTGGCCCAGGCACTAGGAATATCGTGCGATGGATGCTCCTCAAGTCACGCGTCTCAAGGTCATCTTGCTCGCCAGCAGTCTGGCGTGTTTGGTGCTCTTGGTAATCGCCGCCTCGGAAGAAAACCTGCTGGGCGAATGGCAGGGACACCAGCGGGCGTACGCGCGCGTGCTTGCACAGCAGGACAGCGAGGACGGAAGCGCTTCTGCGTTTAGCATCGAGCCGCGGCAGTTGTTTCTGGCGGATCTGAGCCGCGTCGATCGATGCGTGAGCTGCCATGTCGGCATCGACAATCCGTCGATGCAGAGCGAACGCCTGCCACTGGCCAGCCATCCCGGCGACCTGCTCGAACATCATCCCATGGACAGGTTCGGATGTACGATCTGCCACGACGGGCAGGGGCGAGCGACGGTTGCCGCCGACGCCCACGGCGACTCGCCGCATTGGCCCGAACCGCTCTTGCGCGGCGACTTGGTCTACACGAGTTGCAGCCGGTGCCACTACGAGAATGACCTCTACGGTGGCGAGTCGGACCTCTACGGCCAGAACAAGCCGCTCGACTACGTCCGCCAGGGGGAACTAGCCGCCCACGTCCCGGGCGCGGACAACATCGCCCGCGGGAAAGCCTTGATGGTCAGCCGCGGCTGCCTGGGCTGTCACAAGTACCGGGCGCGGGGAGGTTCGTTGGGACCGGACATTACGCACGTTGGCGACAAGACCGTACACGACTTTGACTTCCGTCATGTACATGGTGACTACACGGTCCTCAACTGGCTGGTCACACACTTCAAATCGCCGACGGCCGTCGTACCCAACACGGTGATGCCCGACATGGGGCTCTCGGATCAAGAAGCACACGATCTTGCCGAGTACATGATGAGCCTCAAGCGCAAGGAAGCGCCGGCTGAATACACGCCGCTGCCGCGGCCGGTCGATGCGACACCCATACGCGGTGAAACGCTCTACACGATGTACTGCTCGGCGTGCCACGGCTCAGATGGCGTCGGCGCACTGGTCCGCTCGGCGGAGGAAGCCAAAGCGCTCGACCGGCCGCGTGAGTTACTCACGCCGTCGCTGCGCAATATCGACACATTGGGAGTTTCCAGCGATGCGTATCTGCGGGCCATCGTTGATCGGGGCCGACCCGGCACCAGCATGCCGGCGTGGGGAGTGGATGGTGGACTGAGCAGCGACGACATCGACTTGGTTGTGGACTTCATTCGCCGCTGGGAGCCACAAGCTGCCGATCATTCCTACATCTCGGCGACGCGCGGCGATGCCCACTACGGCGGCGCTTTGTTCCGCGCCAACTGCGCCGCCTGCCACGGTAGCGACGGGCGGGGTGGCGAAGTCGGGATATCGCTGCGCTCTTTGACGTTTCAGTCCATTGCCAGCGATGAGTTCATCGCTCAAACCATCCTCCGCGGACGGGCGAACACGGCCATGCCGTCTTGGGCTGAGTTCGACAACCGCGAGGTTAGCGATTTGCTCGCGTACATACGGCAATGGCAGCCTTTGCGATCCCAGCGGAGTGAAGTCCTCGCCAGCAATGTGCTGGCGTCGAACACCATGCCGCAAGATTCAGTGGCAACCGGGCTCAAGTTGTACCGCAGCCGCTGCGCCGTGTGCCATGGCGAAGATGGCGAAGGCAAGATCGGGCCGTCGCTCAACAATCAGTCGGTGTTACCAGTCGTCTCCGACGAGTTTCTGCACGACACGGTCGTTTTGGGACGTCCCGGCACCGCGATGCCGGCATGGCGACAGCTCAGTTCCCTCGACGTTGTCGATCTGATCGCCTTGCTGCGGAGCTGGCAGATCAAGCCGGCGCGCGAATTGGATCCGGTTGCCGTGACCGGCGACCCGCAGTATGGAGCGTTGCTGTTCGAAGGCATGTGCGTCAGTTGCCATGGACCGAATGCCGAGGGCTCCATCGGACCGCAGTTGTCCAACCCGGTCTTCCTGGCTTCGGTCAGCGACGAAACGCTGTTTGAGTGGATTGCACATGGCCGCACAGGCACGCAGATGCGGCCGTTTTTGAAGGGTGAACAGGGAATCGTCGGACTCTCCTCTCCGCAAATCGTGGACATCATCACGTACATTCGGTCGCTACGTGGCCAACGCCCGATTCACGGGCAACAAATCGGGCTCGGCTTCGCCCCGCGAGGCGAAGTCCTCTATCGCCAGATGTGCGCAAGTTGCCACGGCCCAGACGGTGCCGGCGCCACCGGTCCAGCCATACGCAACCCGGACTTCCTGGCGGCCGTATCCGACGGGTTCTTGCGGGCCACCATCGTGCTTGGCCGCGACGGGACGGAGATGCGCTCGATGGGCCACGGTGGAGCGGGAATCGTCGAACTGCGTTCCGAACAGATCAACGATCTGGTCGCGTACCTGCGCAGCGCCGAGGACTCGCAGGACATTGCCCATCGGTTTGTGATCGGTGCGGATCCGAATCGAGGACACACGCTGTACGGCCAGTATTGCGCTGGTTGCCACGGGACCGAAGGTGTTGGCAATTTCGCACCCGAGTTGAACAACGCCGGCTTTCTTCGGGCCGCCACGGATGGTTACTTACAAGCGACGATTATTCGCGGGCGGCGCGGGACAGCGATGCGCCCGTTTGGCGCCGGCCGCGCCGGCCTGGCAGAGCTGCCGCAGCGCGACATCAACGACATTGTCGCGTTCATTCGCCAATGGAGTCCCGATACGCGTCCGTTGCAGCGCACGGAACCGTTTCCCGAGGTGCCGCGCGAACTTGCCGAACTGCAGCCACCCCTGCGAGCCTCTGAAGGAGTGGTCGGCGCTTCGGGAAACGGCGCAGAGTAAGTGACCACACGTCCAGAGTAGGCGAGTCAAACAACTACGCGCCAGAACAATCAACGGCGCAGCTCAAGGCGCCGCACTTTAGGAAAACGATAAGAAGCACACTTGATGCAGCGGTGAGCGAACACCGAACAGCCCTAAAGGATTCCAGTCATGCCGAAGCAACGAGATCTCTCGCCGTTCGACCGCCGCGCATTCATGAAGATGGCGGCCACCACCGGGGCGGCTGTCAGCGCCACGTCGCTTTATCCAGAGGAGTTCGTCCAGTCTGCTGCCGCCGCATCGGCAACGCCTGCGGCGGGGATCAAGCTCTTGCAGTCTGCTTGTCCTTACTGCGGCGTGGGCTGTGGCACCTTGATCAAAGTTGAAAACGGTCAGGTCGTGGGCATGGTGCCCGACAAGAAGCACCCCACCAATCAGGGCATTCAGTGCATCAAAGGGCTCAACGCGCACGAACCCATCTATCGCGATCGACTGACAAAGGTGCTGGTGCGCAAGGACATGAGCGATCCCCTCCGCGGGCACGTCTCCGGCACCAAGGGCCGCTTCGACGACGACGTGTTTGACGAGGTGTCGTACGAGGAAGCCGAAGAGATCGTCGCCGAGCGGATTGCTGAGATCGTCCGCGAACGAGGCGGAAACTCGATCGGATTGAACGGCAGCGGTCAGCTAACGATGGAGGCCCAATGGATCGAAAACGTCTTGATGAAAGGCGTGCTGGGCAGCAACTCGATCGAGGCCAACGCGCGGATGTGTATGACTTCAGCCGTGACGGGCTACTTTCACAGCTACGGTTCCGATGCACCGCCCACCAGCTACGAGGACATTGAACAGGCGGACTTCATCACGTTTTGGGGACACAATGCCCGCGAGGCGCATCCGATCCTGTTTTGGCGCGTGGCCGACCACAAGCAACAGACGGATATTCCCACGCTGGTTGCCGATCCGCGCCGCACGGGATCCGTAATTGGGCTGGAGAACATCAATCCCCGCAACAGCCTTCACATCCAAACGCTCAATGGCGACATCAGCTATCAAAACGCCATCGCGCACGTACTGTTGACCAAGTATCCCGACGCGATCATGCCGGAAGACTGGTTGAAGGACAACGTCAACGGATACCGCGAATACATCGATGGAGTGCTCGAACGCTACTCGCCCGAGCAGGTTGTCGAGCGACTTCAACTGCTCGACCGCGGACGCGTGACGGTGGAGACCATTGAACAGGTCGCGCAGTACTGGGCCGACGCCACGCGCAAGGGGCGACAGCGCGGAAGAGGCGGCGTGCTTTCCTTCTGGGGTATCGGCTACAACCAGATGCTGCACGGTCAACACAACACGATTAGCATCATCAACCTCCACTTGCTGACGGGCAATCTCGGGCGGCCCGGCTGCGGCAGCCATTCGCAAACCGGTCAGCCCAACGCCATGAGCGAGCGGCTCATGGGCGGGCTCACCGGACGTTTGCCGTTTAATCGTCCGCTGTCGGACGACAACTGGCGCGACCACATTGCCGACGAGTGGGGCATCTCCCGCGAGCGACTCAAGCAGACGTCGATCATGCCCAACCCGGGTATGGCGGTTGGCTTGATGGAACGCGCGCTGAAGGACGACCTGTTGGCCATGTTTTGGATGTACACGACGCATGTGCACATGCCGGATCTGGATACGCTGGTTCGACCGGCGCTGACCAAGATGTTTTGCGTCGTGCAGGAAATCTATCGTCACGCGCCGAACCTGTTGTACGGCGATGTGATCTTTCCAGCATCGACATGGGGCGAATGGTCAGGCGGTACGTACATTCAGAGCGAGCGCCGTGTCTACGTGTGCGACGGCACAAACCATCCGCCGGAGAATTGTCGTCCCGATATGGACATGGCGATCGACAAGACGAAGCTGCTGGCCAAGAAGCTGGGACTCGATGCCGACAAGATCATGCCGTTCGAGAAGAAGATTCGCTCGGGCAATGGCCTCATGGTGTACGATCCCGAGGAGGTGTTTCGCGCCATTGCGGTAGCCAGCAAAGGCAGCGACGCAGATATGTCGGGGATGATCGAGGTCGAGCAACGCGACGGCATCAGCGTCTACGACCAACTCCGCGAATTGCGCGGCGTGCAGTGGCCCGCACCCACCTACGACATCGCACGAGCTGGTGGGACTCCGCGTCGGTACCTGGGCCAGGAAGGGTGGGCCGGCAAACCGTACGGTGCGTTTCGCCACCCGGATGGCAAGGCCCAGATGAAGCTGTGCGAACAATCGTACGACCGCATCCACGAGATCACCGACAAGTTGATGCAGTACGGTCATCGCGACCGACCCGGAGCGGGGCCCTACTTCGTCGACGACATTGCGCAGGCCAAAGCAGAAGGCCGCAAGAATCTTCTGGAAGAAGCCAGGGATGCTGCGCTCACCCCCGAGCTACCAGACCTGGAAGTCTATGCCGACGCAACGCTCGGCTTGGACGACCACAAACGCCAGGACGTCTATCCGTTCTGGCTGGGACTGGGAATCGTCTACGAGCACTTTCACACGGCCAAGACGATTCGCGGCGCGACAACCCGCAAGCTCGTTCCCGAGCAGTACGTCGAGATGAGTGTCGGCGACGCGCAGCGCTTCGGGCTTCGAGACGGCGACCCCGTTCGGCTGGTGACGCGGCGCGGGACGTATGAAGCGCGCGTCACGGTCGGCTTGCAAAGCGAGCTGCGACCCTCCCGGAGCGAGTTGCCCGAGGGCTACCTGTTCAGTCCTTGGAATCTCTCGGTGGCCGATAGTGCTGATCCGACCAAGAACCGCTGGCTGGTGAACGCCGTCAGCCATCGGGCCTGGGACCCTGTGAGTGGCCAGGCAGATTTCAAGAAGCTGGCAGCGCGGATCGAAAGGATCTGACATGCCAGTCGATCGTCGCTCATTCTTGCGAAACGTAGCCGGTCTTGCCGCCGTGTCGACTGCCGCGGCCGGCACTTCGGGATTGTGGAGCGGAGGTGCGCAAGCAACAGACGCTCCTCTGCGGCCACCAGGAGCCCTTCCGGAGGATGAATTCCTCTCCACGTGTATCCGCTGTATGCGCTGCGTCGACTCGTGCCCGAACCATTGTCTCGAGTCGACGCCTGTCACGGCAGGCGCCCAAATTGCGGGCACGCCGCAAATGCATCCGCGACGTCAGGCGTGCATGTTGTGCAGCCGGGCTGAGGGTGACTACTTACGGTGCACGGCCGCCTGTCCCACCGGAGCCCTGCGGCCCATCAAGAAAGACATTCTCCAGATTCGAGAGCACGTCCGCATTGGTGTGGCCGAGATCGATCTGAATCTGTGCTACTCGTACAACAACTATACGTGCGGCACCTGCTTTCATGCCTGCCCGCTGCAAGGCGAAGCCATCACGCTGGGCCTTTGGGAACGGCCGCAAGTGCATCCCGAGGCGTGCATCGGCTGTGGCCTTTGCGAGCGCGCCTGCATCCGTTACCCGCACGCGATTCGGGTCAAAGCGACGGACAGACCGCACCAGCAGGAACCCGCATCGCCCTCTTCGTCATGAATATCTCGCGGCGTACATGGTTGCAATTGTTTCGGCGCGGCGTTCGCGGCCTCGCGTTTGCTGGAGCCTGGATCGCGCTGGCCGTGGCGTTGCGCCGACCTGCGGCGCCGCGACATACGGCGCGACCACGTGTGGACGAACCACAGGAGTTCACCTTTCGGCCACCCGGCGCATTGCCGGAATCCGACTTTCTGGCTCGCTGTATCCATTGTTATCTGTGTCAGGACGTCTGTCCGCCCGGGTGCATCTTGATGAAGCCCGACACCGAGCCGGACCGCCATACTCCGTACATCACGCCTCGCCTCAAGGCCTGCACGCTGTGTCTGAAGTGCTGCGACGTCTGCCCCACCGGCGCGCTCACGCGGCTATCGAACAAGCGTGACGTGCAGATGGGCCTCGCTGCGGTGGACGAGACGATCTGCGTTTCGCATCTGCGGACCGGCGCCTGCGGAGCCTGCTTCACTGCGTGTCCCTTGAGGGGCGATGCGATCACGCAGGGATTGTACAACGCACCGTACGTCAACCCCGAGCATTGCACGGGTTGTGGACTGTGCGAAGAGGTGTGCATCGTCCCCTATCGAGCCATCCGCGTGTATCCAACGGAACACGTGTCGGAGGGTGTGGCATGATAGGCCGCCTGATCCCGCCGATTCGCCGCACGGTGCAAGTGCTAAGCCTGCTGTTGGTCGGGCTGTTGCCGGTTCTCGCACTGTACACCCATCATCATGAAGCCCACGCGATCGACGACCTTCCGACCGACGACTGGCGCACGGCGGCGATTCGCACGGTCGATCGCGTCGTGGGCGATGATGAAGGCCGCGAGCATTTGGCCAAAAGCACGCAGGGAACTATCTGGTCGCTGCGACTCGCGGGATACAGCGTGTCAGATCCGTTGGCGGGTGCTGAGGCGATCGTCACGAGCCGCAGCTTTTACCAACCGCTGATGTGGTCGGTGCTGCTGCCGATTGTCGCCAGCCTGTTGCTGGGCCGTGTGTTCTGTGGGTGGATCTGCCCGGTCAACACGCTGTTGGAAGTCGTCGACCGTGGCCGTCGCCTGTTGCGGATTGCCGAAATTCGCCCCAGGGACGTCAGGTTCTCGCTGTGGAACAAGTACCTCGTGCTTGCGCTTGGACTGCTGATCGCTGGCGTCACTTCCGTGCCGTTCTTGGCTCTGTTCTATCCGCCCGCCGTGCTCAGTCGCGAAACGCATCTGTTCGTTTTCGGGGCGACGTTGGGATTGGGGCTGTACTTCTTGCTCGCCATTGTCCTGTTTGAACTCTTCGTCAGCCGGCGTTGGTGGTGCCGCTATATGTGCCCAGGCGGCGCGCTGTATTCGCTCTTCGGTCACTTGCGGGTTGTCCGAGTACGGCGCGACGACGACAAGTGCGTCAAGTGTGGCGAATGCGTCCGTGTCTGCCAGTTCGACCTGCGACCCATGTTGCACCACACTACAGGCTCTGAGTGCACCAACTGTGCGGCGTGCATCTCGGTTTGCGATTCCGATGCCTTGCACTACAGGTTGACGGCACCGCTCCCCATTCTTCACCCTGATCGCGCGGCCGTTTCTACAAGAGCCCCTGAGTCCGCCGCGCCGGAGGCGGAGCCGACGGAGGACGATCGACGTTCATCTGCGACATCCAAGGTGCTGCATAGCGGGCTGGGCCTGCTGCTGGCTTGCTTCATCACGAACCAAGCCCACGCGCACCATATTCTCGGACTGCCACACTACTCCTACAAAGACAACTACCCTCAAGCGCCGACCCTCGAGTATCCCGCCACGACGGGACCTTACCAGGTGCTGATGACCTGTTATCCAGGCACGCCGGTGCCGGGCGAAGCGTCGACCGTGGCCTTCTATATCAAGCATATTCAGGGCGACACGCCGTACGCTCAACCGGTAACCATGCGCGTGCTGCAGACCTTCACATTCGGTTCGAGCCGCGAAATCGTCGCTCCATCGCAGCGCGAGCCCTTCGACAATCAACACCGCTACACGGTCACGTTTCCGCAAGACGGCGAATACATTGTCGAGTTGACCATGGATGTCGAGGGCCGGCCGGAAGTGATTCCGTTCCTGGTGGTGTGCGGCAATCCTACAGCGACCAAGTCGATAGTCGTCTTCCTGGGCGGAGGGCTGGCCGTGTTCCTGGTTTCTGTGCGCGCGATCAAGAAAAAGCGTGAGCGCCGCGCCACAAAAGCGCGGTCACGCGGCAAGCTGACAAACGAGACAACTTCTTCCGCCGAACAAGATACAGCCTCGCCGCTGGCTCACTGAAGCCGGGCAAACGAAACAACGCGAAACGCAAGCCCGCACTGGTGACAGCTCGCCCCGTTCAGATCTGACAGACGCGACATTCGCAACAACAGCCTAAGACCGACGCCCTACTGAGAACCGACCGATGCGGGCCCTTGTCAAGATATTCTTGCCGTATTCTGTATTGTTGGCTGTCGCCGTCGCGGTGTACGTGTCGACATTCCGCGCCCCTTCGCAGGCGAGTTCTGCTCCCGAGCGCGGCGAGGAATCGACGCCGCTCGATCCGGTGTGCCACATGGAAGTCAACCCGAGTTGGCAACATCAGGCGACGCACGAGGGCGAAGTCTACTGGTTCTGCACCAGTCGTTGTCGCGACCGCTTCGTCGCTTCCCCCGACTCATTTCTCGGCGAGCGCTGCGTCGTGTGCAACGACTTGGTGGAAGCCGATGCGTCGTTGCCGGCGACCTATTTGGGCAAAACCTACCACCTCTGTTCTCAAGAGCATCGCCGCGAGTTCAAAGCCGACCCGGCGGCGTTCTTCATGCACACCATGTGGGGCATCCCTCCCTGGTTGTACTACGGATCGATTGCCGGTGTGCTCGTCGTCAGCTTCGGTGTTTTCGAGCGACGGGATCGAAAGACTTCATCGGGAACCCTTTCGGTCTCACCGTCGGGCGAGCTGACTCTGGACGATAAACCTAACACGTCGTTTGTACGCAGCGCTGCGGAACGAATCGATCTGCTACGCAGTCCACTGCTTCGCGCGGTCTTCACATCGCGGCGGCTGCGCTTTTGCGCGCAGGCCACGATGGTTCTGCTCTTCTTTCTGATCATTGCCGCCGGGCTGTTTGGCAATCAGAACCCGGCATTGAACATCGCGCCCATTCTGACATGGACCGTCTGGTGGGGCGGCCTGGTTGTGTTGATCATGTACGCCGGCAAGGCCTGGTGTTACATGTGCCCCTGGGACGCCGTTGCCGGCTGGATGGCGAAACTTAGACTTTGGACCAAGACCGATGAGCGGCTCGGGCTTGATCTCAAGTGGCCGCCCGCCGTTCGCAACATCCTCGTCGCCACGTTGCTCTTCGTCGGTCTGACCTGGTTCGAACTTGGCTTCGGCGTGACGATGCGCCCGCGTGTGACTGCCTATCTGGCGATCGCGATGTTGCTGATGGCCATCGTCTCCGCGTTTTTGTTCGAGCGCCAGAGTTTCTGCAGATACGGCTGTCTGGTGGGCCGCGTGAGCGGCCTGTATGCCATGTTCTCCGGCGTTGAGGTCCGCGCCCGCGACGAAGCGGTTTGTCGCACGTGCGAGGGAAAAGAGTGTGTGCGCGGTAGTGAAAACGCCTATGGCTGTCCGACGTTTCTTTATCCGGGCAAGCTCAAAACCAACACCTACTGTATTCAATGTACCGAGTGCATTCAGGCCTGCCCGGAGGACAATCTGACGATCAATATGCGTCCCTGGGGGGCCGACTTGGCCGCCGAACATCGGCCGCGGCAGGACGAGGCCTATCTGGCTCTGCTGATGCTGGCAATCACGGGCTTTCACGGGCTGACCATGACGCCCAACTGGGCGCTGCTCACCGGCTGGATGAGCGAAGTCTTTTCACTGGGACGCGTGATTGCCTTTACGCTCGGAATGACCTTGCTGCTCTTGGCGCCGATCGCCGTCTACGCCGTGTTGATTGGAGTGTCTCACCGCTTGGCGTTGGGCACTCGACACATCGAGAGGCGCGACCTCACCTACGGCGACTACTTCATTCGCTACGCGTACGCTTTGCTGCCCATCGCGCTCTTCTACCATCTCGCACACAATCTCGAACACCTGCTGCTGGAAGGGCCGAAGGTTGTGGCGCTTTTTTCCGATCCGTTCGGCTGGGGCTGGAATCTGTTCGGCACGAGCGATTGGGTGGTGCCGCCACTCGTCTCGCTCGAGGCACTGTGGATCGTACAAGTGCTGCTCGTGCTGGTGGGCCACGTCTACAGCCTGTGGGCGGCCCAACGCACGAGCGTCAACATCTTTGGCAGCCACAAGGTCGCGTTCCGCAGCCAACTCCCGATGCTCGTCGGCATGATTGCCTTCAGCGTGTTCAGCCTCTGGCTGCTCAAACAGCCCATGGAAATGCGGACCAGCGCCATGTGACCGCGATGCAGCCGCCTTCGCCGAGAGCACTACATTGGACGTGCTAGGTTCCACTGGTGCCACTGAAGAATTTGACGTGGCACCTCCACAAACCTCGACGGGGCGCACCGACCGCGCTCCGTTCGGCGGACAACTTGGTACGTGAGGGCGGCAATGAACTGCGCTGGCTAGGTGCGCGACCCTTGCTCCACTTTCAGAGGTGAGGGCCGACCCGATGATCGTAGCGCTGGGCCCGCTACCGACCTGCGCGGTCAGGGAACTCACCAAGTCTAGCGCGGTGTCAGCGCCGGCCTTCATGGGCCGCTCAGTCTGACGAATTGACCAACTTCGCCGACCACAGATCCTGTGATCCAACGCCGCCTGAGCAGTCCGACGCGAAGAGCAGTGCTCTGCTGTCACCGATCAGATGGGGTGCACGCTCGTCAGCTTCTGTGTTCAGTTCGTCGAGGCTTACAATTATACAGCGGCTAGAGTGCGACGATCGTGGACAAGATCAACTCCCAGGGAACTTCGTTGACTGAAGACCGCAGCATTCTGAGAATGGGATCGTGCTGACGCTGATGGGCACCAACCGGGTGGCGCAAGTGCCGGACACGATCGAATGTTGACGTTGCACAACGGCCAAGCGCGAATCGTTTGCGACCGTCGAGGCTTTTTGCGGGTGGGCGGCGGGCTGGCCGTTGCGGGTTTCGCGCTGCCGAACACGGTCTTTCAGAATTCGGCGTCCGCCGATTCGCCGCGTGCGGGACGTCGTGCAGGCAGCGCCAAGTCGTGCATTCTGGTGTACCTGCTGGGCGGGCCGCCGCATCTGGATATGTTTGACCTGAAACCGGCTGCGCCAGCCGAGATCCGCGGACCGTTTCAGCCGATCTCGACGCGCGTGCTGGGACTGCAAATCTGCGAGCTGTTGCCGCAACTGGCGGGCATGGCGGACAAGTACGCGCTGGTGCGCTCGGTGAGCCATCGCAACAGCAATCACACGCCGATGATCTACTACACGCTGACGGGTCGCCACACCGCTCAGCCAAATCGAGACAACGACGTGCGCCCACCGCAGGGTGATGACTTTCCGCACATGGGCTCCGTCATTGCGAAGCTCCGACCTCCGACCAACGCGCTACCCGGCTTTGTCGCAGTGCCGGAGGTGGCCATCCGCAGCAGCATCGAAGGAGAATACAAACGTGCGCGGACGCCGCTGCGGGGAGGTGGTCCCGGTTTTCTCGGCGCCCGGTTCGCACCCCTGTCGGTCGACGGTGAGCCGGGAACTCGGGAGGCAATTCCGGCGTTCAATTCACCGCCTGAGGTTTCTCCCGCACGCTTCGAGCGCCGCGCAGCGCTTCTCTCGCTGCTCGACCGCACAGGCGGACCGGAGACACGGCCGCTCGAAGAAATCCAGACTCAGGCCGTCGCGTTGACCGGCTCTTCAGGTCGTGGCGGTCTACAGGCGTTTTCGCTGGATGGCGAGCCCGACGCGCTGCGCGATCGTTATGGACGGCACCGTTTCGGGCAGTCGATGTTGCTCGCCCGACGCCTGGCCGAGGCAGGCGTGCCGATGATCGCCATTCACTTCAACGAAATGACGATCTGCGACGGTTGGGATACACACAGCAAGAACTTCGAGGCCTGTCGCGACGAACTGCTCCCGATGCTCGATCAATCGCTCTCGGCTCTGCTGGAGGACCTCGATCACCGGGGGCGCCTCGACGAGACGTTAGTGGTCTGTATGGGTGAGTTCGGCCGCACGCCGAAGATCAACAAGAACGCTGGACGCGACCATTGGGGCGAATGCTCTTCGACCGTATTGGCCGGCGGCGGGATTCGCGGCGGGCAAGTCATTGGCGCGTCCGACAAGCACGGGGCGTTCCCAACCGCGACACCCATCGACCCCGTCGATATCCAAGCCACGATCTACCACTGCTTGGGCCTCAGCCCACGCGAGCACATCTACGACCGACTCGACCGACCTTGGGAAATCAGCCAAGGCCGCGTTATACGCCAACTCGTTTGAGTTCGGGGCAGCTCGGTCGCCAGAGCCGCAAACTTGCATCAATGGCGATGCGGCTTGGAGGGCTCGTGGCCCGGCTCAACGGGTAGCGGAAGGCCCAACATGTCGCCGCTGGGCTGGAAGCCGTCGCCGTCGACATCGACGAAGATGGGATTGCCCACCGCCACCGGCATCTCGGCCCCGCGCTGCGATCCCATCACCGCCGTGCGATCGTGCCCCTCACCGGCGCAAGCGACGATCAAGTGGGCATCTTGCGGCAACTCGATCGCGACCGTCTCATCGAACACGACGTGCTCCTCGTGAAACATCTGTGGGTGGCTGCGCAGTGTAAAGTTGTGCGCGTCGGACAGGCTGCCGTTGATGAAGAGTTGCACGCGATTGACTTGCAGCCAGTTGGGCGTCTGCACGCGAACGTGGAGCTGGAGTTTGCCCCCGGGCGCGGTGAGGTCGTCGCCCACGGTCGCCTCGGCTCCGCCTTCATCGGCTGCGGCCAAGACTTCAAGATAAGGACCGTTGCTCATCACCATGTTGCCCCGCTCGGCCGATTCGACGAGATCGTCAATAGTCGCCTGCGACGGATCGTCTGACGGCATCTTGACAAAGTTCCTCAGCCCCCCGGAGCCGTGAAAGTTCCAGTGGGCGTCCGTGTTCACCACGCCGGGTGTGCGATAGCCGAGATTCAACAGTTGCATCCAATGAAAGATGGCATTGCTGCGGTCTCGCGGGCCCGGGAGCGCCTGCGGCGACTCGAAGATGTTAGGCAGCGGGTGCACTTCGATGACGTCCATGAAGGCGAACATCTTCTCGAATCCACCATCGGGCGATCCGTCGAGATCGCGATCGCCCACCATCTGCACGATGTTCGGATGGTTGATCTGCACGACCTTGTCGGCGCCGTTGTCCCACATCGCGAGCCGCTCGATTTGCACGATGGGGTCGACGTCTGTCAGTGGCGCGCCGCCATCTTGCGTATGCGGATGCCGCACGAGCGGGAAAGCGTTTTGATGGTTGATCGGCAGCGGACGACCGGTCAACTCCAATCCGGGACAGGTGAGCATGCGATGGCTGGCCTGAAAGTGTTCCAGGTGCGGATCGTAAATGCTGATGCGATTGTGCTCCGTGCACGGGGCGATCTCGATATGCTCGGCCAGCAGGTTGAGGACGCGGCCCCGCTGACTGGAGGTATTGTCGCCCGAGGGGGTCGAATGACTGTGAAAATCGGCGCTCAACCAGCCGGTCGTATCGACACTCCGCGTTAGTTCCGCCCGCAGCGGCGCCTCGGCGCCGCGCGCGACTTCGATGTTGGTAAATACGGCGTCGTATTCGGGACCGTGGCTGATCACGACCTCATAGCTGCCCGGCGCGATCGCGATGCGGAACCGGCCGTTCGCCGTATAGTAGAGGTTGCGCACGCCGTGGATCGCGCTGTCCGGCCCGAAGTGCGGGTCGGGAGTGCCGTAGGTGCCGCGAAACTCGATCTTGCACGGGATCTCCTCGCCATCCACGCTGCTAATCTCGGCGGTCACATAACCGGGGGCGGGCAACGCGATATTGAGCTGTTGGTCGGATCCCACGTCGAGTTGAATCGCTTGTTCACTACGTCCGATCGCGCGAACGATTCCCGTGTATGCTCCGGCAGGAAGTCGTGCAACGAGGCGACCTCTCGAATCAGTGCGACCGCGCGCGTAGGGTTGCCCGTCGCGCGAGTTCAGTTCGACTTCCGCTGCTTCGACCCCGCCGGCCGGGTCGCCGACGGAGAGTTCGACGGTGTGGAGTTCGTCGCCCGCCAACTCGTGCGCCAGTGCCACGATCTCGATCGGATGTGCGGCCGGATACACGTAACGCACGATCTCGATGTCTTCGCCTGGCGATAGAGATTGTTTCTCGCTCTCGGAATAGCGCAGCCGCCGCATGGAACGGCCGGGCCTGTCTGCGTCGTTGAGGTCGGTTCGTAGTTGCCGGCCGGCCGCCACGACTCCATACGCTTGACGCCAATGCGCCTCGTAGGCCCAGAAGAGATTGACAAGTTCAGCCTGGCCGAACTCGAATTCGCCATCCGCGCGGACGCCATCGCCAAGATCGACGTCGATCGGCTCATCGCTTGTGTTGGTGACTTTGGTGACAACCTCGAGCCAGCGCGCCGTGTCTGCGAGCACGTAGGTCAATTCGCAGGAAGTTTTCTGATCGTCGGAGCGGCCCTGGAACGTCACCATCAGCCGGTCCGCGGTGATGGAAGCGGACGGGCCTTCGGCATCTGCCAGTTCGGAGTTGGTGGGGCCACGCAGTTGATAGAGACCACCCAGCGGGTAAAACGCGCTGAGCTGATCGCTTTGCTGATTGCGAACTGTGAAGTCGATGACGGCGCCCCCCACGTTGCGAACTGTCATGTTGGCGTGGCGGCCTTCGACGGCGTCGGCAATGACGGCGACGACGTGCTCGTTGCGCAACACCCAGTCGCCGTAGTTGCAGTCGACTTCCTTGCCCTGGGGGACGAGCTCATCCCAGTTGCTTTCGGTCAAACGCACCAGTTCAGCACATTGCCCGGCCGTCGGTGTCACAAACGTCAGTGCGACGAAGATCAGAATTGCCAAGGCGAACCAGCGGCCGGTCGACTGAGCCATCACATCGCTCCTGTTTGCTGCAAAGACATAGCCCGTGAGCCAAGATTGTAACACGACGAACGCGAGCCCTATTTGGCTGAGCGGATTCCTAACGGCTTCACGATTGATCTTCACCCAAGCCGGACACGGCGCACCGCTCCGCGCTCTGCGACTCCGTTTTCCGGGCCCGATGTCGCTTTCGCCAGAGCGCACGCGACGCTCGAATCTCAGCAGACTAACTGTCCGAAGATTGTCGACTCCGGGCTGCCAGCTTCGTGTGGGGCGATAGGCTGACCGCGTCTTGAAGCAGTTCGCTCGGTCGATCGTGCGGGAGCGCGACTAGCGTCGCCGTGATGGGCTGCCTAATCTGGAGAGGAGTAGCCTATTGTATACTGTCGAAGTGCGCTCTATTTGCGGAGCGAGTGACGGCGGCAGTCGTTCGCTTGGCGCTTTCCTGGTGACTTGGATATCACATTCCGGAGAACGTGCAGAAGCATGGCCCCGTCTCGTACCGTGTCCGACAGCAGCGAATTGAAAGATGATACCGGTAACTGTTTCATCCACGTCATCGAACGAGACGAGCACGGCGGAGTCTTGACCGGCGAGGTGCTGGAGTCGTGCTCGCAAGAATTCTCTACGCCGGTCGTGTTTCGTGGTATGGTTCCGCTCGGCGAGAAGGGACTCGGCCGAGAGTTTCTCGAATTCGATCTGGAGCAGAAACTACTGTGGCGCGAGCGGACCGGCCAGCAGTCGGTCTCCTTTCGCGATGCTGTCGGCAAGACCGACTACAACTACGTGACGGGGCGGGAGGGAACGGCCCGCGCCTATCTTGACGAGATCTTCGTACGGCAAAAGGACGTCTACGCGCATCTCGGTCATATCTCCAGTGGTTTCGATCGACTCGACAAGTACCCCTGGGGCCGGGCGCTGTTCGATCGCATTCATGCCGAAGTGTTCCGCACCGACTGGTTCGCGGTGCCTGGTTGGGAGCTGACCGGACACGCCTTCTTGGGCCACAACACGGAGATGTTCGCGGAGCCGGCTCAGGGTGCGCCCGGCTCCGACTGGCACATGTTCCCAACCACAAACTTGTTTGTGATGTTGGCAGGCACGAAGAAGTGGATGACGCGACCGCCCCAGTCCGGCGACCAACTGACTCATCGCGCGGAGTTGATCTTTCCTTCTGGCGGCCGAGAGCGACCGGCGGAAGAGCACTCGTACGACACGGTGTATCTCAAGCCGGGCGACGTGCTGTTCAATGTTCCGTTTGAGTGGCACAAGGTGCTGAACGCCCGCGGCTGGTCGCTCGGAGCGGCGTTTCGCGTGATCGATCGTCCGTACGTGAACGAACTGCTGGCGTCTCCGGCCATCGCGGCCAATGTGAAGCTCAAGGAGCTCAGTGACGAGTATGCCCACCTGGCCACGTCGCTGCGGATGGCATCGCGCGATCCGGTGCGGAGCCAGATGGCATTGAACATCGGCGAGATGATGATCTGTGCCGTGTCGCGTTT
Organism: uncultured Planctomycetales bacterium; assembly: GCA_938003525.1. Classification (GTDB taxonomy): domain Bacteria; phylum Planctomycetota; class Planctomycetia; order Pirellulales; family JAEUIK01; genus CALKYM01. The sequence goes on from CALKYM010000058.1 coordinate 21,564, forward strand.
TCCGATGATCGCCGCTCCGACGATGTGAGGATTGCTCTGGCGGGCGACGAACACCCTCACCGCTTCAGCATCACGCCTCGCTGATCTCCTGTATTTCGCGGCCAGCCGCCATGAGCAATTTCGAGCTCGATGCCCTACGAGAGTGTTCTGACCGCGGTGCGGTGATGATGCTCAATCTCGTCAAGTTTCGTGAGAGATCGCGCGACGGCTGCGAGTCGGGCCGGAAGGCCTACGCGCGGTACATGAAAGCGGCCGAGCCATTGGTCGAAGCTCGGGGCGGTCGCGTCGTCTGGGCAGGTGCGGTCGATGGCCCGGCGCTCTGCGAGGGTGGCGAGACCGACTGGGACTGGTCGCTGTTGGTCCACTACCCCAGCCGGGCCGCGTTCGTCGAGATGGTCACCAGCCCCGAGTACCAAGAGGCCAATCGCCACCGCGAGAACGGCGTGGAACGACACCTCATTCTGGCGACTTCGACCCTGAAGTTCGCCGCCTCGCCTGAACTCGAAGCCTAGTTCGACAGGCAGTTTCGTGGGAGTGCGCTGCCAGACACCGGCCTGAGCGAGAAGCGGGCGCGGAACTGTAGCGCGTGGTGAAGAGCCGAGGCTTACAAATCTCCAGGGCGGCGCTCGAGGAGCGCTATGGAAACCGGCCGCGACTGGGTAACCTGTTCAATGGACTAGCGTCTGTCCAAGCAACGATGACCATTCCGGCACGAGGATGGCACCCTACTCGAGGGCCCTATTCAGAGGCCCACGCTACAGAGGCCCCCTACACGGAGGCACTGTCCCATGGGACTTCACGAGAATATGCAGGCTGAGCCCGTCAGCCGACTGCGCGTGCGTCAGCCGGCGACCGCGTCGCCCGATACAACGTTGCGGGCGGCCGTCGGCATGATGCGCGAGAAGCGGCTGGGCTGCGTGATCATGATCGACCAACAGCGCCGGCCGCTGGGGATGTTTACCGAGAGCATGCTCACGCAAATCATTGCGCAAAATCCCGCGGCACTCGATGAACCGCTCGAGAACCATGTTTCCGAACGCTGGCCGTGGGTCAAGCCGACCGACAAGATCGCTGTCGTCCTGGAAGCCCTGCAATCGAAGAACGTGCGGTTTCTATGCGTCGTTGACGACGACGATCGCCTGGTTGGCCTGACAGGGCAAAAAGGATTGATGGAGTACGTCGCCGAACATTTCCCCGGCCAGGTCATGGTGCAGCGCATCGGCAGCAAGCCCTACACCGATCAGCGAGAGGGAGCGTGATCATGTCGAGTGAATCTTCAGGTACGCCCTCGCCCGATGACTTCCAGGATCCGCTGGAGAACTACGAACCCAAGACCTACGACGACGTCGTCGAACAGGCCCTGGCCGAGAAAACGGTGACGGAGATTCAGCACGCCCCGTTCACGACGATCGCACCCGACACCTCGATTGCGTCCGCCATCGAAAAGCTGGCCGCCAGTCACATCGCCTGCCTGCTCGTTGCAGAGGAAGGCAAGTTGGTGGGCGTGTTCACTGATCGAGATGTCCTCGACAAGGTCGCTTTGGAATACGACCAGGTGAAGGACGCGCCGGTGAGCAACGTGATGGCCGCCAATCCGGTTTACGTCTACGAGACCGACCCGGCGGCAGCGGCTCTATCGGTGATGGCCGTCGGCGGTTACCGCCACGTGCCGATTCTCGATCTGGACGACCAACTGGTCGGCATCGTAAGCCCTCAGCGCGTTACCGCCTTCCTGCAACGGCACCTGGAAGCGAAGTGAGCGTCGGGCTGAACGACGCATGGTCAATAGAGGATCAGTGCGCATCGCGTCGTGCGAACAGTCGGGCTTGATCGAGGGCGATGGCGAACCATAAACGCACCGGAGGGCGGGACGATTCCCGACCTCCGGTGTTTCGCTACAGCAGGTTGACAACCCGGTCGGCCAGGCCCTTTTCGCCCAGCACAACGTTGAGCTTGCCGCTGGTGGCGACCTTCTCCAGGACTTCCAGTTCGCGGAGTCGCATCAACGTCGGGTTGTCTGCCAACAGCCGCGCCGTATTGGCCTGCGACCGCATGGCGGCCGTCTCTTCACGGCGAACAATCAGATTCGCCTCGGCGGCCTTCTTGGCCTCCGTCACGCGGTTGAGCAGTTCCCTCATATCGCCCGGCAGGATCACGTCGCGGACACCAACCGATGCGACTTCCAGGCCCAGCTCGCCCGCGCGGCGGCGAACCGTCTCGGCGAACTCGTCCGTGACCGCGTCCTTGTCCGTCAGGAACGCGTCGAGTTCGCGCGTCGCGACCACAGCCCGCAGCGCCAACTGCGCCTCGCGGTACAGCGACTGCTGCGCGCCGTCGGCGACGCTCACCGCCAGTCGCGGGTCGACGACACGGTAGGTGACCACGGCGTTCATCCGCAGCGTGACCTTGTCGGCGGTCATGATTTCCTGACCCGCCACATCCAAGGTCTGCTCGCGGAGATCGACCTGCACGACCTTCGCGTCGGCCGCGTTCAGCCAGAACGCGTACTTACCCGGCGGCAGCGTCTCGACATACTCGCCATCCTGGAACGACACGCCGACCGTGTGCCGCTCAACCGCGCAGACATCGAGCACTCGCGCAGCGCCAGCGCTGCGCACGATGACCTTGAAGTCCTCGTGCTCGAACCGCACGCGGCGGGCATCAACGACCTCTACGCGCACGTTCTTTGCGCCGATCCAGTACGCATACAGACCCGGCGGCAGGATGTGGCTGAAGCGACCCTCGATCCACACCAGTGCGCGCTCATAGTCCTTCAGGTCGACGACTTGAGCCAGACCGTCGAGCGCGCCGCTCTTGACGATCACGTCGAGCTGCTCGTGAACCAGCCACGGCGCCCGCTGTGACACGACCTCAACGTGAATCTTCCACGCCGGACCGAGCAGCCAGTGTCGGCCGGCGGCAAGCAGGCGCTGAAACTCACCATCGCGGAAGTACAGGCCGATCTCGTAACGTCGAATCTTCACTCGCTTGAACAACATGGCCATCCCTCCTTTCCTAGTGAGTGCTGTGTTTGTTGCACAAAATTATTGATCTATGCAGTAGATGATTCTTAGTCGCCGGTCCAGGTTCACAAGTTCTGAAAAAGACCCTCGGGCAGCGAAACGTATCGCTTGATCACGCGCTCGAAACGCGGAGTCCGCTTGAGCGGTCAGTGGCGCGGTGCCGTCATTCGGACGCCGCCGATGTGGCCAGCACGGCATTGCCGGGCTGGCGCTCGTCGGCTTGATCCGAACTTGAGCACCGCGCGCATGAAGGCGGAATCTGCGGACTGCAAGGCGTCGAGCCACGCTGCCGCTACGCCACACCATTGCTTCGGCTTGGCCGCAGCCTCACCTTGGCGCTGGCGTCGCGCGCGGCCGATCAAACGATCGTCCGCTGCCCTCGGGCTTCTTGGTCGCGGACGCTTGCGCGCCCATGCAGGCTGTTCGCCTGCGGAGTTGGTACGGGAGTCGAACCCGTGACAGCCAGATTAGCAGTCTGGTGCTCTAACCACTGAGCTAACCTCATGGCGGTTTCGTCTTCGCTTTCGTCAGAACCCAGTCACGGAACGCACGGAACCAACCGCTTTACTGGGGCGCCGTGCGCCGCTGGCCCAGCGATCGCAAAACCTTGCTTGCAAAGAGACGCCTTGGGTGTGCGTTCGCGCCGTAGCATCTCTCTGTGCAGCACTGATGCCGATGTCGTGTCCTTGCCAGGAACCGAACCAGCAACCGAGCACGGCCGCCTCGAATGGCAGCCGTGCGCAGGGCGGTAGCGATTGCACAGGCGGCACTCTCGAGCGCGTGCTGCAAAATGTCCTTGCCAGGAATCGAACCTGATCTTCGACCTTCGCAAAGTCGCGTGCGAATCCGGCACACTCCAAGGACAATCTACCGAGCACAATCAACCGAGCACGCTTGCCAGATGGCAAGCGTGCGCCAGGCGATAGCCCTGTGTAGCTTCGGTAGCAGCCCGCCGAGGAATCGAACCCCGTCTTGCAGATCCGAAGTCTGCCGTGCGGTCCAGCACACTCGCAGGCCGTGTTGTAGTGGAGCTCGCTGAAGAGCGATACGCCTCAGCTTCTTCTATTGGCAACTCGACTATCGCGTTCTGCCTCTCTCCTCCCTCATCGGTCGGTGGCAGAACTTGATAGAGCCGACGACTGGATTCGCACCAGCATGATCCGCTTTACGAGAGCGGCGCCTTTCTCACTCGAGCCACGTCGGCAAATGACTTATCGGTGCAGCGTTGTGGCCGGTCCAAGTCTGAATTGGTTCGCGCCAAGTCGGTTTGACTCAGGGTGCCACTGGCTGCTCACCAGCCAGTGAGGAGCTTCGGCAACTCACGTGGCCAGCAATTCTTGAATCGCAGCCCGTGGCACCTTCAGTTCAAACTTGAGCCAACAAGAAACTCAGCACTATCGCACAAGCAGGAGTGCCA
>CALKYM010000059.1 GCA_938003525.1 uncultured Planctomycetales bacterium
GTCCGCGCACCAGACGCCGCGCTCCGACACGCGGCGCCGATGTGCAGGCCGAACTCGAAATTTCGTTTCAGACCTCCGTCGAAGGTGGTGAGACGTCGTTCGGCATCGTGCGTGGCGGCGCGACCGAAACCATCAGCGTGCAAATCCCGCCAGGCATTGAAGATGGCAAGACCATGCGCTTGCGTGGACAGGGCGAGCCTTCGCCGACCGGTGGTTCGCCCGGGGACTTGCTGGTCAAAGTCCGCGTGGCGGCCCATCCGTTCTTCGAGCGTCGCGGTAACAACCTGCACTTGCAGTTGCCCGTCAGCCTGGCGGAAGCTGTCTTGGGCAGCAAAGTCGATGTACCGACACCCAGCGGGACGGTCACCCTCAGCATTCCGCCGGGGAGCAGCAGCGGCGCCAAATTGCGGATACGTGGTCACGGCATCCAGCCGAAAGGCAAGCCTGCCGGAGACCTACTCGCCGAACTTCAAGTCGTGTTGCCGCAGGAACTCGATGACGAAGCCCGCGAAGCGGTTCGCCGTTTCGATAGCGTGACGAGCGTCGAGCCGCGCCGCGAGTTGCGTTGGTGACCCCGGTGAATCGTTCGCGTGCGTGAAGTAGTCTCGGCCATGCGGTTGATTGCGGTGGACAACGCGCCCGAGCCCATGTGGCCCAAGCTGGCTCCCGATCAGCAGGCCACGGTCGTAATGGCGCTGGCGGGACTGCTGCTGCTCGCGGGTTTCGTGCTGTTGGTCGTGTTCTGGGGAGGGCGACTTGCCCGTCGCGCGGCGCGTCGCCGTCTGCCACCAGCGCCGCATCGCGAAGACGACTGGTATGCCAAACCGCTCATCGAAGGCGAAGTCGACGCGCGCCGCGATGCCGAGGATTGAATCACGTGACCGGTGAGCGATTCACGGCGGCCGACCGCTTACGCCATGCACGCGAGTTTTCGCGCGTCTATCAACGCCGTGCGCGAGTCAGCGATCAACTGCTGATTGTCAACGGCTGCGAAAACGAGTTTGAGCGAGCGCGGTTGGGGCTCTCCGTCTCGCGGCGCGTGGGCAATGCCGTCGAGCGCAACCGTTGGAAGCGACTGATTCGCGAAACCTTTCGCACCTCGCGCGCAGATTTGCCGGCAGGTATCGACTTCGTTGTGAGTCCGCGTCGGGGTGCGGAGCCCGATTTTGCAGCCGTGCGTCATTCGCTGATCAGCCTGGCACGTCGACTCCAGCGCAAGCTGGGCCGCGAGCAATCATGAAGCGCGCACTGACAGCCCTTCAACGATTGCCGGCGGCCATGCTCATCTTGGCCGTCCGCGCCTATCAATTGCTCTTGAGTCCGATCCTCGGCGGGCAGTGCCGCTTCGAGCCCAGTTGCAGCCACTACTTCATCGGCGCCGTGCAGAAGTACGGGGCACTGCGGGGCGCGGTGCGGGGCCTCTTGCGCATCTGCCGCTGCCATCCCTTTCACCCTGGGGGCTACGATCCGCCGTAGTTTCGGGCCTACTGCCGGCCGATTCTCTTGCCGTGACAGCACTGCGCGCCTGGGCCGCCACTCGCCTTGACGCTGTGGGACAACAACCGTATCGTCCCCCCGCTCAAAGTCTCATCTCCCTTCACTTCCCAACGGTTGCGTTCCGCCGGCGTGCCCCAGCATGCCGCCCGCGGCGCTCGGATGGTTGCCGCGGCAGCTCCGACTGCGCGGGACGCCGTCCGCGGAGAGCAGATCGATGAAGCCTGTCACGTCAGGTTATTTCTGGCTTGCCGTCCTACTGGCTGGTTGCAACCCGCTGTTTGTGCGCACCCAGAGCCCAGAAGACCTTGAATCGCTGCTCACTGAAGCCGAACTCGTGGGTGACCTTGCCGTCGCGGCCAACACGGCACCGGTCGCCGTCGAAGCCATCGGACTGGTCACGGGGCTCTCCGGGACGGGCAGCGATCCCGCTCCGTCGCCCGAACGCGCGGAGATCATCGCCGAGATGCAGACGCGCGGCGTGGCGAAGCCCAATCGCGTGCTCGAATCGCCCGATACGGCCGTGGCTTTGGTGGTCGGCTACTTGCGGCCGGGCATTCAGAAGGGCGATCGCTTCGACATCGAAGTCCGCGTTCCCTCGCAAAGCGAGACGACCAGCTTGCGCAACGGCTGGCTGATGGAATGCCGGCTGCGCGAACGTCGCATCTTCGGCGCGCAGATTCACGATGGCCCGATCCTCGCCCTCTGCGAAGGTCCGATCCTCATCGATCCCGGCGCGGAGCGCGATGAGAACGGCGTGATGGCCAACCGCGGTCGCATTCTTGGCGGCGGTGTGGCCCTCAAGTCGCGTCCGCTGCAACTGGTGTTGCGGCCCGAGAATCGCGATGTGCGCACCAGCGATCGCATCGGCAAAGCGCTCAATCAGCGGTTCCACACTTTCTCCTCCGGAATCAAGACCGGGGTGGCCACGCCCAAGACCGACGAGTACATCGAGCTGATAGTCCATCCGCGCTACAAGGACAACGTGCAGCGCTACCTGCAAGTGGTCCGCAGCGTGGCGGTGAGTGAAACTTCGGCCGAACGCATCCAGCGACTGGACATCCTTGAGCGGCAATTGCTCGATCCGGTGACGGCCGCTACCGCCGCACTACGACTCGAAGCCATCGGCAGCGATGCCATCGACACCTTGCGTCAGGGCTTAGAGGCCAACGATCCTGAAGTTCGCTTCTTCGCGGCCGAAGCGTTGGCCTATCTCGACGACAGCGAAGCCACGCCCGCCTTGGGCGACGCCGCCCGCGACGAGCCGGCCTTCCGCGTCTTCGCGCTCACGGCGCTGAGCGCGATGGACGACTTCGCCGCGTACGAAGAATTGCACAAGTTGCTGGCCGTCAACAGCGCCGAAACGCGCTACGGGGCCTTTCGTTCGCTGTGGGCCATGAACCCGCACGATTCGGTCATCAAGGGCGAAATGCTCGGCGACCAGTTCAGTTACCATGTGCTCGACGTCGGCGGTCCGCCCATGGTGCACGTCACACGGAGTTATCGTCCGGAGATCGTGCTCTTCGGCAAGGATCAGCAGTTCGCCACGCCACTCACGCTCGACGCCGGCAAGTCGATCATGATCAATGCCCGCGAGGGCGACGAACACGTTACGGTGAGCCGCTTCTCCGTCAGCGAGCCCGATCAGAAGCGCGTCGTTTCGACCCGCGTCGACGATGTGATTCGCGCGATCGTCGAACTGGGTGGCACCTACCCCGACGTGGTGCAGGCGCTGCAGCAGGCGGTCGAGATTCGCTCGCTGACCACGCGCTTCGAGGTCGACGCGCTGCCCCGCGCGGGCCGCTCGTACGAACGCGGACCGGTCGGCGACGGGGACGCTTCAGAGTCCGCTGGCGACAGCGGTTCGGCGGAAGACGAAGCGTCCGACGATGCCGCTAGAGAGGCCAATCCCCTTGATGGCGTCTTGCCGCCGCCGGAGCTGGAAAGCCCCCATCCGACGCCGGAGTTGTTCTCGGAGCCGCAGGCCGACAGCAGCTCGCGTCCGCCCGGCAGGCGAACCGGCTCCTCCAGCGCGAGGGAGGGGGAGCCCACCGCGCAAAGCGGCTGGCTTGGTAGAATATGGGCACGTCGTAACAGCAGTTGAGCTGCTCTTTTGGTGTCCGCCGTCTGCACGGTTTTTCGATGCTCAAGGCTCTCGAACTCGTTGGTTTCAAGAGCTTTGCGGACCGCACCCGCTTCGAGTTCCCACGGGGCATCACCTGTGTGGTGGGGCCCAACGGTTCCGGGAAATCGAACGTCGTCGACGCCATCAAGTGGGTGCTTGGCGAGCAGAGTGCGAAGACGCTGCGCGGCAAGGAGATGGCCGATGTCATCTTCAATGGTTCGAGCGGCCGGCCGCCGCTGAATGCCGCCGAGTCGACGCTGACGATCGACAACGCGAACCAGACGCTGCCAATCGACACATCCGAGGTGCACATTACTCGCCGCGTCTACCGCAGTGGCGAGAGTGAGTACCTCATCAATCGCCAGCCGTGTCGCTTGCGCGATATCCGCGACCTGTTCGCCGGGACCGGAGCAGCCACCGAAGCGTACAGCGTCATTGAGCAGGGCAAAGTCGACGTCTTGCTGCAATCTTCGCCGCGCGATCGACGCGCCATCTTCGAAGAGGCCGCCGGCATCAGCCGGTTCAAGGCCAAGAAGCTCGAATGTCAGCGCCGCTTGGAGCGCGTCGAACAGAATCTGCTGCGTCTGGGCGATATCGTCGGCGAAGTCGAGAGCCAACTGCGCAGCGTGCGGCTGCAAGCCGGCAAGGCGCAGCGCTATCGTCAGCACGCCGACCGCTTGCAGGAGCTGCGCACTCAGGTTGCCTTGGTCGACTATCGACGTCTCAGCGAGCAGCTTGAGCAGTACGAGACCGAACTCGCCACGCTGCACGAACAAATCACGACTCTCACCGCTGAGGCCGAACAGCAGGAGACGCGCGCGCTCGAACTCGAAACCGAGATCGACGAGCTCAGTGCCACGGTGCGCGCGAGCGAAGCCCGCATCGCAGAAGACCGCGAACAGATTGCGTCACTCGAATCGACGATCGCCCACGAACGGGCGCGGTTGCGCGAACTGGAAGCCGAACAGTCGCGTCTTCAGCAGCAGCTTGCCAGCCTGACTTCGCGCGCCAACGCGATCGAGCAGCAGTGGTCGGCCAGCCGCGAGGCGGTGGGTGAAGCCGAGGAAGAGTACCGTCAGGCCAGTCAGATGGTGGCCACTGAAGAGCGGAAACTCACGGAGCTCACCTCCGAGCTGGATAGGCTTCGCGGCGAGAGTGAACAGCGACGCGCGGCGTGCATGGAAGCCATGCGCGAGCAAGCCACGCTGGGCAACCAGATTACCGCCCTGGAAACGCAACAGTCGACGGCGGCTGCGACACTGAATCGCCTCCGTCAGCGTGTCGAGCAACTCGAACGACAGTGCGTCGAACTGGAGCCGAGATTCAGCGCGCTGCAAGAGAAACTCGCGCCTCTGGTCGAGCGGGCCGACGGCGCGCGCCGATCCTTCGCGGCACTCGAGGCGCGCTTGGCCGAACGCCGCGCCGCGGCGGATGCAGCGCGGCAGGAACTTTCCAAAGTCCGCGAAGAGCTCACGGCCGCTGACGCCCGCGCCAGTGTGTTGGAAGAACTGGAAGAGCGGCTCGAAGGCTTTGCCGCCGGCGTCAAAGAGATTCTCGTGGCAGCCCGCGGCGGCGAGCAGCCGTTTTGCGAGGTGCGGGGAGTCGTCGCCGATTTACTCGACGTCGACGTCGCGAGTGCGCCGCTCGTTGAACTTGCCCTGGGCGAGCGTGCGCAGCACGTCGTTGTCGGCCCCGGCAGCCCACTGTGGACGCAGCTAGAAGCCCAGCAGGTCACAATCCACGGCCGCGTCGGATTTCTGCGACTGGAAACACAACAGCTACTGGCAGACCGTCTCGTCGACCTGCGGGGTCGCCCCGGCGTGATTGCCCGCGCTGACACGTACGTCGATACCGCACCCGAATACACGTCGTTGGCGCGACGACTGTTGGGCGAAACGTGGATCGTCGAAGATCTCGCGTCAGCACGTCGCCTGGCCGCCGAGTTTGCCTCGCTCGATTTCGTCACGCTCAGCGGCGAGCTGTTGGCGGCCGATGGAACGCTGGTCGTCAGCGGTCAGCGACGTGCCGGCGGTATTCTGTCGCGCAAGAGCGAGCTGCGCTCGCTGCGCGAGCAGGCCGGGAAACTCGAGCAGCAAGAACACGCGCTGGCGGCCAAGACATCGGACCTGGCCAAAAGAATCGCGGCCGACGAACAGCGGCGGGAGCCGGCAGCCGAAGAAAAGAGATCGGCTGAAGAAGCGCTGGCCGAACACCGGCTGGAACTGGCCGCCCTGGAAGAAAAGCTGTCGCAGACGCAGGCTCAGCTCACCTCACAGCGCGACGAAATGAACGAGGCCACCAGCGGGCACGAGACCGTCGCTTCGGACCTTGCTGCCGCCCGCTCCCGCCTGAGCGCGGTCGAAGAGCAACTGACCACGTTGGAACGCGAACTGGAGTTTGCCACCAAGACGCTGGAGGCGGCCGATGGACGCCGCCGACAGCAAGTCGCGCAGGCGACTACCGCGCAGGTTCAACTGGCCAAGGCCGAAGAGCGGCTCAGCAACCTTCGCGCGCAGCAACGCCATCTTGAGCAGACGCAGGAAGAACGCCAGCGGACGATTGGGGACCTGCGCCGTCAACTAACCGAATGCCGGCAGCGCCGCGAGCAATCGGAAGCTCATGTACTCAGCTCCAGCGCCCAGGTCGCCGAACTCTACCTCCGCAAAGAAGGGACATCGGCCGAAGTGGCCGCTGCCATTGGCCACCGCACGACGCTCAACGGCCAGCGCAGCGAGTGCCACCAGGCACAACACCGCCTGCGCGGACAAGCCCGCAAGCTCGAAGAACGTCACCATTCTGAAGAGCTGGCCGCCGGCGAAATCCGACTGCAGCGCAGCAATCTCGTCACGCAACTCCGCGACGACTACGACATCGACCTGGCCGAGCTGGAACACGAGCCGACGGAGGAAGAGCAACACCAGCGTGAAGAGGTCGAGCAGGAAATCGCCGACCTGCGGCGCAAGATCAACAACATGGGCAACGTCAATCTCGATGCCCTGGCGGAGCTCGATTCCCTGGAAGCCCGCCACGCATCGCTGGCCGGCCAATACGGCGACCTCCGCGAGGCGAAAGAGTCGCTGGAAAAGATCATTGAGCGCATCAACACTGACAGCCGACGGCTGTTCACCGAAACGCTCGAAATCGTGCGCGGGCACTTTCAGACGCTGTTTCGCAAGCTGTTCGGCGGCGGTCAGGCCGACATCATTCTCGACGAAGATGCCGACGTGCTGGAAAGCGGCATCGAGATCGTCGCCCGGCCGCCGGGTAAGGAGCCGCGCAGCATCTCGTTGCTGAGCGGCGGCGAGAAGACCCTGACCTGCGTGGCCCTGCTGCTAGCAATCTTTCGCAGTCGGCCGAGCCCCTTCTGCGTACTCGACGAAGTCGACGCGGCGCTGGACGAAGCGAACATCGAGCGGTTCATCGCCGTATTGAACGAGTTCTTGGCCTGGACACAGTTCATCGTTGTCACGCACTCCAAGAAGACCATGACCTGCGCGCATACGCTCTACGGCGTCACCATGCAGGAGTCAGGCATCTCGAAGCGTGTCTCCGTACACTTCGACGACGTGAGCGATGATGGGCACATCCGTCAGGTGCCCAATCGCGACAGCACGGCGGGCGAAGAGCCCGACGACGACAGTGCTGCCGACGACAGCGCCGCCGCGTAGTTGGCTTTGGCAAGGAAGGAGAAGCCTCAACTTAGTATTTCCCCCGCCACCGCTGCTGGCAGAGTCGCCCGCCCTTGCGCAGTGAACTGGGCCAATTGGATTGACAGCGGTGGTGCAGACTGCAGCCCGGCAATCCGTGCGACTCTTAGCACCCATCTGAAACGCACGACTGTGTCGTTTTGCACGAGCCGTTCACGGCGTAGAGCTTGCCGAAAACGAGGGCCCAAAAGCCTCGTTAGCCGCGCCACGACCGTCGAGTCTGCTACAGCCGGAGAAAGTTTCTAAAGGAAGTCCCCCCGCTGGCACGAAACTAACTTTCGGACGGCTTGTCTCGGTACGGCCGCGCAACACCGCGCGGGCCATGCGAGCCGACTGCAGGGGGGACCTGCCTACGACCATGCCTTCCGCACTGCGCGCACGGTGCTCCGTACGCGCAGGTCGTCTCCGGTCTCCCTGGTGGTCTGCGCCTCGCGCTCCGTTCTGAGTCAAGTCTGCGCAGATGGAGCGGCTGTACCGCAGCTTCTCTATTTTGCGGATTTTCGCTGACTTGCGAATGTCCCGGCTGCCGATAGCAGACACAGGCGCGGACCAGAAGGAGCTGAGCCACAGCCACTAGGAAGCAAAGTCACGAAAAGCCCCGACCCAGGCACGTGCCGTCGCGATCGACTATCAGCCGGCATGAAGGAATGACCTGCGATCGCAAATGAGGACCGTGTGGGGCGATTCGGCCCTGCCGAACAGAAGTAATTCTGCCGGCGGGCGGAGATGACTCGGAATCAAGAGACATTTGGAGAGCCTGCGATGAAGGTCTTTACAACTGGCCAGGTCGCTAAGATCTGCAAGGTTGCCCCGCGCACGGTGAGCAAGTGGTTCGACTCTGGCCGGCTGAAGGGTTACCGCATTCCCGGGAGCCAGGATCGCCGCATTCCACGCGAGTACCTGATCAAGTTCCTCAAAGAACACGGCATGCCCCTCGGCGATCTTGAAGACGAGGCGATGGCCAAAGTGCTCGTCGTCGCGCAAGACCAGGTGCTCATCGAAAACCTGAAGCGCGAGCTGCCCATCGAGCGTTCGTTCAAGCTGTCCGTGGCCGCCAGCGGCTTCGAGGCCGGCATTCAGTCCGAGAGCTTCCATCCGGACTGCATCATCGTCGACTTCTCGATCGGTCGCACCGAGGCCCTGCAGATTTGCCAGAATCTGCGGCGCAACAGCGAGTTCGCCGAAGTGATCCTGATTGCCTTGCTGCCCGACGACGGCAATCCCAACAGCTTCGATCGCTCGGCCATCAACGAGACGTTCAAGAAGCCTTTCGACGCGGCCTTGCTCGCCGAGCGGCTGCGTACTCTCATCGGCGCCCGCAAAGAGCTCGTCTAAGCCAGGCGCACGGCCACTCGGCCCACAAACTGACGACCAATCACGCCCGTCGCGGTTCGACCCACCGCGGCGGGCTTTTTTTGCGCTCGTCACTGCGATCGCTGGCAGCAGGGTGAGAGCTGGCAAACAATGAGGGGCCGTCGGTGGGCTCCGGCCAGATTTGCTCCGCCTGCTTTCCAATTCGCATGTCGAAACGCAGTCAGCCCGTTGCAGCGGCAGGCACCGTGTCGCCGTATTCTCCAAAACGGGAAACCGAGACCAGGCTCCAGATACTCGGCCCGGCGCTCGTCGCATTGCTGACGCTGGTCGTCACGTTCTCGACGCTATCGACCGCGATGGGCGGGCCCGGCGTCACGGTCGACGAGTACTACGACACAACCGCCGGCAAGCGGCTGGTCACGGCGTGGCAGCGCTGGGGATGGCGGTTCTTTTCACGCCAACAAGTCGAGGAGACGTTCGGCCCGCTCACATTGCATCCTCCGCTGGCGCGGTGGTGCCTGGGTTGGGCACATGCCGCACTCGACCCGGCGCCCGAAGAGCCCGATCTTGTGGCCGTGCCGCTGGGTCGCATGGCTCCCGCGCTGGCGTATGCGGCGCTGGTGTTCGCCGTCGGCGCCAGTGTCGGGCGCCAGCAGGGAGCACTGGCGGGAACGGTCTCTGCGGCAGCAGTGGCGTTGGTGCCGCGAATGTTCGGCCACGCGCATCAGGCGACGCTCGATACGATCACGACACTATTCTTCGTGCTCGCGGTTCTCGCGCTGGCGTGGGCGCACGACTCCGGACGATGGCGTGCCTTCGCACTGGCGGGCGTGGTATGGGGACTGGCGCTGGCCTGCAAGATTCACGGCTGGTTGTTGCTGCCGCCGGTGCTTGTCTGGTTCCTCTGGCATCGCGGCCGCAAGGGCATCGTGCCGGCGGTCGTGTGGGGAAGTTGTGGGGCCATCACGTTCTTCTTGAGTTGGCCCTGGCTGTGGTACGCGCCGGTCGAGCGGTTGCGAGAGTACTTTCACACGGCCACCGAGCGCCAGGCGCTGCACACGTACTACCTGGGCCAGGTCTGGAACGATGTCGACGTACCCTGGCACTATCCCTGGGTGATGCTCATTGCCGTGCTACCGTTGGGTTTTCTTGCGCTGGGCCTGGTTGGAATCGGAACGTCGCGCAGTCGCTTGCTCAGCGATCCACTTCTATCGCTCGCGTTGGCGAGCGGAGCGTGCGTCCTGCTGATCTTTAGCTGGCCCGGCACGCCAGTCTACGACGGTGTGCGATTGTTTCTGATGGTCATCCCGCTGTGGGCCGTGTTCGTCGGTCTGGGCGCGCGGGCTGTGTTCGAGGCGCGCTTTTGGTCCACAACGTCCAGTCGCATGCAGTATGGTGCGCTGGCTCTGTTTGTAGCCTTGCAGGGCACCGGAACTGTGCTGATGCATCCTGTGCAACTGAGCCACTATGGCTTCATAGTCGGTGGCTCGCGCGGGGCCGAGCGACTCGGCTTCGAGCCGACCTATTGGGGAGATGCAATCACGCAGCCGCTCCTCGATGCAGCGGCCGAGCATTCTGCAGGAAACTGTGTGGTCTACGCCCCGCATCTCGCACCCTTCCACGCGGATGCGGTCGCCATTTCGTTCGCCGGCAGTGACGATGCCGTATTGCAACTGCAAGGCTACGACGCCCAGAAGCCGCAACTTAATGCAGAATGCCGCTTCGCGCTGGTCTACCACCGCCGGGCCGATCTGAAGTCGGTCGAACCGCTTCTCGAAGGTGCCGACGTCATTGCCGAAGTGGCCCGGCAAGGCGTCTGGCTGGGCAGGCTCTACCGGCTGGCCGATTGAACGCCGTCAACGAACGTCCTCTTTGACTTAGCAGAAGCGCTTGCATTCCGCGAGCGCCGCTGCGCCTGGACCACCCTCTGCGCGGCCTTAAAATGTCGGGCACTCAATGGAGCGCCGCCGTTCCCAATGATCCACACGACAGGATAGGCCGATGGAGCCACTGAGCCATTTTGACGAAGAGGGTGCGAGTCGAATGGTTGACGTGGGCTCGAAGCCCGCCACTGCGCGGTCCGCGCGGGCCTACGGCGTGGTGCGGATGGCTCCCGAGACGCTGCGGCGGATTCGTGACCGCGAGCTCGAAAAGGGCGACGTGCTGCAAGTCGCTCGCCTGGCAGGGATTATGGCGGCCAAGCGGACGGACGAGCTGATTCCGCTCTGTCACTCTCTGCCGCTGGAGCACGTCAGCGTGGCGTTCGAGTTCCTCGACGACTCTTCGCTCGCCATCGAAGCGCTGGCCAGCGTCACGGCCAGAACGGGTGTTGAGATGGAGGCCCTGGTTGCGGTTAGCGTAACGGCCCTGACTATCTACGACATGTGCAAGGCCATCGACCGTGGCATCAGCATCGAGAATGTGCGGCTCGAAGAAAAATCCGGTGGCCGCAGCGGCCACTTCGTCCGCCAGGCCTGACGCGGATCCGGCTGGTTCGGCACGACGTTCATTGCGACACAGCCAGACCGGCTGCTTACTTCATGAAGAAGGAAGAAGACTGAATGGGAACCGCAGTCGGTACCAAGGAGGCCGCCCGTCGGCATCTCGCCAAGCTCTACGAACCGGTCGAGGGCGAACTGCGGCAGGTCGAGACGCTGTTGCAGCAAGAATTGGAAAGCCCCCACGCGGCCGTCGGTGAGCTCACCGCGCACAGCCTCAAGCTGGGTGGTAAGCGACTCCGTCCGGCCTTCGTGCTGCTGGCCGGCAGCGCCGCAGGACGCGTCACCCACGAACATGTCGTGCTGGGCACCGTGATGGAAATGATTCACACGGCCACCTTGATTCATGACGACGTGCTCGACTCGGCCGACCTGCGCCGGCACGTGCAGACTTCCCACGCGCTGTTTGGCCGCGAAGCCAGCGTCCTGTTGGGCGACTATCTCTTCACACACGCCTTCTTCCTTTGCAGCTCGCTGGAGAGCACGTTCGCCTGCCGCACGATCGGTCGGGCGACTAACATCGTCTGCGAGGGCGAGATGCGGCAGATTGCCAGCCGCGGCCGCTTCGAGATCGACGAAGAGGAATATCTCAGCATCATCGAAGGCAAGACGGCTGAACTCTGCGCCTGCTGTTGCCAGCTCGGGGCTCACTACGCCGGGGCCGACGAAGCGACCTGTGAGGCGCTCGATCGTTTCGGCCGCTACCTCGGCATCGCCTTCCAGATCGTCGACGACTTGCTGGACGTGGAGGGTGACGAATCCGTGACCGGCAAATCGCTCGGAACCGATCTCGATCAGCAGAAGCCCACGTTGCCCATCATTCGCCTGCTCGAGACGCTCAACGGAACTCGGCGGGAACAAGTGCTTCGCAACCTGCAAAGCAGCGATGCTGAGGCTCGCTCAACAGTGCGCCGCCTGTTGGTCGAGACCGAGTCGCTGGCCTACGCCCGCAATCGGGCGGAAGAGTTTGCCAGCCGCGCGCGCGACATACTCGACGTTCTCGCCGCCGGCCCGGCACGGCAGTCGCTGGAACTGATGGCACACTTCGTGGTCCATCGCCCGACTTAGCAGCAGGGCGCCGCCGGTCGACCCATCGCGGCCGCGTCATTCGCTGTAGGGAGCATCGTCCAGCATCGGCCCGAGTTCCTCGACGAAGTCGCGGACGTCCTCGAACTGCCGGTAAACACTGGCGAAGCGGACGAAGGCCACCTGATCGACCTCGCGGAGTCGGACCATCACCTGCTCGCCCAGGTAGCGGCTGTCGACCTCGCCCTCGAAGTTGGCGAAAATATCGGCCTCGATGGCGGCCACGATGTCGTCGATTTGCTGGTCGCTGACGGGCCGCTTCCAGCAGGCTTTGCCCAACCCCCGTTTGATCTTCTCGCGGTCGAACGGCTCGCGGACCCCATCCTTCTTCACCACCTTGATGACGGCGCCTTCGATTCGCTCGTAGGTGGTGTAGCGGCGGCGGCAGGAGACACATTCCCGCCGGCGACGAATGGCGAACCCTTCTTCACTGGCCCGCGAATCGATTACGCGGTCGTTGTCAGCTCGGCAATACGGGCATTTCATCGGTCGGGTGTTCCGCGTCGGGTTGGTGCCACAGCGCGCGAGTTGGCCAACGACTCATTCTGCACGGCCCGAATCAGCCTACTGCGGGCCTACACTATACACCAGGGCCCGATACGGTGCGGCCATTGCACGGTCGGCATGCATAGCAATCCGCCCGCGCGTGCGCCTGCTCAACATGCCCCCGCGGCAAGCGATGGCCACGACCGGTGGGCGATCGCGAGTCGTGGCATTGAATAGGCCGTCGACAGATGCCACGCGCCACGGCAGAATACGGTCCTGCAAAGTGTTTGGCTGCAACGACGATCGGGGCAAGATTTGCGGCCGAGCGGCGAATAACGCTTGCAGAACCCTGGCCCTGGTAATCCTGCCAGCATTGAAGGTGGAGCGATGGCAGAAGACGTGCAAGGATCCGGCGACCCCCACTCGGTTGAACAACCAACGGCCACCGAGCGCTTCCGTCGCGAGGTCGAAGCGCGGCAGGGCGTGGCCGATGACGAGGAGCGCGACATCTGGGCGGGTGGCTATTCGCCCAAAGCGATGATTGACATCTGGGTCCTCTGTGGACTCGTCACGATTGCGGCGCTCGCCACCGCGGCCGTTCTGCTGCGGTCGGCCAATGGTTGGATGTGGTTAATCGGCGGCCTGATCGTGTTGTGGCTCGTGCCGCTCACGGTATTGGGCTACCGTCGCCTGGCGATCAGCTATCGCCTGACCACGCAGCAACTCTTTCACGAGTTTGGCGTACTGAGGCGACGCACCGACCGCATCGAACTGATCGATATGGACGACATCAGCTTCGATCAACGGCTGGTCGAACGGTTCATCGGCTGCGGCACGATCAACATCGATTCGAGCGACAAGACGCATCCGCAGTTCGTGATGAAGGGCATCGAGAACGTGCGCGAGATCGCCGGGCAGATCGATCATGCGCGGCGGACCGAACGTCGCCGTCGCGGTCTGCACATCGAAGCCGTCTGAGCACGAGACGCTTCCTCGCGCGAAGCGCCTGACGCGCGATGCGCCCGGTCACTCGCCCGGCGGAGGTTCGTCTTGGCCGGCGTCCTTCGTCTTCCGCGAAGCCAGCGTCCAGTCGCGGCGCTGACGCGAGCTGGGGATGTTCATCGCCTTGCGGTACTTCGTCACCGTGCGACGGGCGACGTTGAGTCCGGCCTTGGCGAGTTGCTTGCCGAGCTCATCATCGCTGTAGGGGCGCTCCTTGTCCTCGTTGTCGATGATCTCTTGCAGCTTCAGCCGCACGGTGTCCCAGGCCACCTCTTCGCCGTCGGCACTGACGGTGCCGCCCACAAAAAACCGCTTGAGCGGAAAGATCCCTCGTGGCGTCTGAATCCATTTGTCGTCGACCGCGCGGCTGACCGTCGTCACGTGGACGCCCACTTTGTCGGCGATCTGCTGCATCTTGAGCGGTTCGATGGCTTCCGGACCGCGGTCGAGGAAGTCGCGCTGGTGGTCGACGATAGCCTGCGCCACGCGCGTCAGCGTGCTGCGGCGCTGTTCGATCGAGTCGATCAGCCACTGCGCGGAATTGATCTTCCGCTTGATGTACTCCCGCGCCTCTTCGCTCGCCTGACCATTGGCGAACAGCTTGCGATAGAACGGGCTGATCGACAGCGTGGGCGTTTGCCCGTGTTCGAGACGTACCTGGTAGCTGCCGTCGTCCTGCACGTCGATAAACACGTCGGGCACGACGTTGGGTACGGCGCCTTCGGCGAACAGCGCACCGGGCCGCGAATTCAACTTGCCGAGTTGCTGTTTGGCGGCTTCGATCAGCTCGGGCGTGAAGCCGGTCTTGCGACCGATTTGCGGCCAGCGGTTGTGCAGCAGATCATCCAGGTGTTCGGAGACAAGCGTTTGCAGCTCTTCGTAGTACGGCATCGCCGGCGTGAGTTGCAATAAGAAACACTCACGCAGATCGCGCGCGCCAACTCCCGGCGGGTCGAGCTTTTGCACGACCGCCAGGGCCTGTTGCGCGCGCTCGAGGTCTTCTGGGCTGGCGCTGGAGTCCAGCAGATCCTCGAGCGGCGCGGGCAAATACCCGTTGGAATCCAGGGCGTAGACGATCCGCTCGGCGTACTGCCGCACGGTCTCATCGACGTCGAACCACGCCATCTGATCGCGGAGATAATCTTGCAGCGAAGGGGGTCGCGCTGCGATGTTGGCCATCGCGTCGTGCTTGCGCTGCGATTCCTCTTCGACGCGGGAGCTCGACATGCGCGGCCGATCCTCGAAGTAATCGGGCCACTGCTCGTCCATCTGCATCAGCCGCTCGAAGTCGTCGGCGTTGTCCTTGCTTTCATCGACGACGAGCTCGCGCTCCGCATCGCTGGGCGCATCCGGATTGTCTTCTTCGGCCTCGGCCGGAGCTTCATCTTCCGGCAGGTCAGAAGTCTCTTCCTGAACTTCCAGGCAAGGATTCTCCTGCACTTCCTGTTCGATGCGTTCCTGCAGCGCCATGATCGGCAACTGCAAGATCTCCATCGACTGAATCATGCGCGGCGCGAGCACTTGCTTTTGCTGCAGCCGCATCTCCTGTCCAAATGAGAGTCGCATGATGCTTCAGTCGTTTTCGTTTCTTGGGAAACACCCCTGTGTGTGTCGGCGTCCGCTCGCCGCTCAGCTTGCCCGACTCAGAACCGCTGCCGACCGGCCAGCGCGTCGGCCACGATTTCTCTGTTAGCGAATTCTAGCACACTGCCAGCCGTCAGCCCCCGCGCAAGCCGCGTAATCTCCACGGGAAACTGTGCCAGCAGGCTGCTGACGTGCAGCGCCGTGCCGTCGCCTTCGATCGTAGGGTTCGTGGCCATGATAACTTCCTTGAACGGACCTTCGTGGACGCGACGCACTAGCGCGTCGAGGGTCAATTGCTCGGGCCCGACTCCCTCCAAAGGCGCGATGCGGCCCAGCAGCACGTGATACAGACCGCGATAGGTGTCTGACTGCTCGACCGCCATCAGGTCGCGCGGCTGTTCGACCACGCAGAGAAGCGTGCGGTCGCGACGTTCATCGCGGCAGATGCTGCACAGTTCGTCCTCGGCCAGATTATAACATTCGCGGCAGTAGCGGACATTTTCTTTGACGTGCCGAATCGCATCAGCCAGCGCCAATGCTTCATTCTGCGACGCGCGCAGCACGTGATACGCCAGCCGCTCGGCCGACTTTCTGCCGATGCCGGGCAGTTTGGCCAGTTCGTCAATCAGCGCTTCCAGCGACGGATTGCCAGCGGTCACCTGTAACGTTTCCTCAATTGCGACTCAAAAAATCCATCAACGAGCGGACAGCAGCAGCGAACCCCTCGCAGGAGTTCTTCGGGAACACCCAATGACCGGGGGTTGCCGCGCCGCGCGGTTGTGTGTTCGAGGCGCGTGCCCGTTGCGTGCTCGACGGGTGACTAAGAGGACTGTCCGTCCCCGCCGCCGGTGAACTTGGCCAGGGCTTCGTTCAAGCCGGGCAGTTCGAGATCGCCCGTCATCCCCTGCATGGCTTCGGCGTGCAGCTCGCGCGATTGTTGCACGGCCTGATTCACAGCCGCGGTGATCAGGTCTTCCATCAGTTCGCGGTCGCCGCCGCTCACCAGTTGCGGATCGAGTTTGGTTCGCAGCACTTCGCCGAGACCGTTCACCTCGACTTCGACCATGCCGGCTCCGGCGGTGCCGGTGACCTTGCGCTCCTTGAGCTGCTCGTTCAGCTCTTGCATCTTGCCGCCAAGCTGCTGCGCCTGTTTGATCAGCGCCGCAAAGTTTCCCAGGCCTTTGAACAAGGTGATCGACCTCCGTCAGTCTGTGTCGCGCTGGGGCTCTTCGACCGCCACGGCACGTGCGCCAAATAGCTCGCCAGCGCGCTGTACGAATGGATGGGACTCTTTTTCCTGCAATCGGCGACGCAACCCGCCCCGCGCCGTTTCACGAGGCTCGCTCGCCGCCGCGGCAGGTTCACTGGCAGCCACGCGAAAGTCGAAGCTTACCGCCAGGCCGCAGACGCCGCGGATGGCCGCAGCGATTTGCGATGTCTTCTCGGGCCGCTCGCAAAACTCCTTGTGCAACATAGTAGGGAATTCGGCCACCAGCCGATCGTTCCCGTCGAGACGCACGTTGGCCGCTGTGCGGGCGTGATCCGCCACCATCCCCGACAAGTTGGCGACGGCCGTATGCCAGACACCAGCGGCCGTGTGGTCGGTGAGTTCCAGTTGCGGAGCCGTCGCTGTGTCGTTGGCGGGCTCCGCAGATGCGGGAGCCATCGGCGCCGCGCCGTTGGTCGGTTCCGCAGGGCTATCGTACTTTTTTTTTGCGACCTGCGGAGAGCGCCGGGCCACCTGAGCGGTGGATGACGGCGGCGCAGCCGCGGAACCGGAGGCGATCTGCTCGACGAGACCGGCCACACTGGCCAGATCTTCGAGTCGGCTGATTTGCACCAGCGCCAGTTCGACCAGCGTCCGCCCGTGGGTGCTGTAACGCATGCGCGCCAGCGTGTGGTCGAGCAATTGCATGGCGGCCAGCACGTTGTCCAGGCCGAGTTGCTCGACGATTTCGCTCAGCCGCCCGACGTCTTCGTTGCCCGTGTGCAGTAGCCCCTTCGCATCGCCACCCACGGCCATCAGCATGCCGTCGCGCAGCACGCCGAGCAATTGCACGGTCAACTGACCCAGGTCGACGCCTTCGGCCGCAGCCGCGTCGACTTCGGTGAGCGCTGCAGAAACATCGGACGAGGCGAGCAAGCCCAGCATCTCGACAACGCGGCCGGTATCGGCCGTGCCGAGAATCGCGTTCACGTCTTCGGGCCGCACGTGATCGCCGCAAAATGAGAGGAGTTGCTCTAACAGCGACTGGCTGTCGCGCATCGATCCCGCGGCCCGTCGTGCAATCAACTCCAGTGCCGCATCGTCGGCTTCGGCTTGCTCGGCAGCGACGATTTGCCGCAAGCGTTCCACGATCTCGGCATGTTGAATGCCCGCGAAGTCGAAACGCTGACAACGCGAAAGAATCGTGACGGGGATCCGCTCGGCTTCCGTCGTGCAGAAGATGAACTTGACGTGTTCGGGCGGCTCCTCCAGCGTCTTGAGCAGGGCGTTGAAGGCCTCGCGGGTGAGCATGTGGACTTCGTCGATGATGTAGATCTTGAACCGCGCCCGCGCCGGCCGCACGCCCACGTTTTGCCGCAACTCGCGAATCTCGTCGATGCCGCGATTGCTGGCGCCATCGATCTCCAGCACGTCGACGTCCTCGCCGCTGCTCACGCTTTGGCAGATGTCGCAGGCGTTGCACGGCGTGGTGCTCGTTCCACGTTCGCAGTTGAGCGCCTTGGCCAGAATCCGCGCGGCCGAGGTCTTGCCAACTCCCCGCGCACCGCTGAACAGGTACGCGTGTCCCACGCGGCCGGCCGTGATGGCGTTGGCCAGCGCTCGGGCGACGTGCTGTTGGCCAATCAACTCCTCGAAAGCCTGCGGCCGATAACGCCGCGCGACGACGACGTACTCGCCGCGCGCATGAGCCGGGGCGGCCGGAGAAGCCGGCGCCGTCGAAGGGGCTTCGTCCGGCTGCGGCGAGGAAGATGTCATGGCTGCGACCGCCTGCTGGTCTCCGACCGAAAAACTGCTCCGTCGCTCTCGACGGCCCCCTAAGAGAGGCCCACCACGCCTAGAGGTGACTGCTTATGGCTGCTGCGGTTAAGCCCTGACCAGGTTCGCAGGCCCCCACCGTGGGGACCTCTCTTGCGAGGCCGTCGATTGCGGCGGTCGGCGTCTACCCTGTTGTACGCGTCGCGGGCCGGTCGGTCAAAGCGGTCCCCTCAGGCCGTCGTGCAGGTCCTACAGGCGAAGACACTTGGGACCATCAAACGGGAGCGGGCGCGTTTGACCCCCTGGTGGCGACTGCTAAGTTTCTCGTGTCGCGGACGTGAGGCACGCGGGTTCGCGCGGTGCGATAGATTGTCCGTCACCTGCGAGGTTCAAGGCATGGCACTCAAGGAACGTCTTCGCGCGCAACTGGTCCGCTGCCGCAAGTTCTCCGAAGGGCTCTTGTCGTCGTTCAAGACGCCCGAGCAGTGGGTCCACCAGGTGCATCCTAAATCGAATCACGCCCTCTGGTTCGCCGGCCACATCGCCTCGGTCGACAACTTCATGATCTCGATCATGGACCCCGATAAGGTGCGCTCGCAAAAGGGCTACCAGCGGGCGTTCGGGATGGGCTCGCAACCCTCGGGCAATATTGCAGACTACCCACCGCCCGAAGAAGTCCTGGAATACATGCGTGAACGGCGAGAGGCGCTGCTGAGCATTCTGGACAGCCTCAGCGACGAGGAACTCAACCGGTCGACACTGCAAGGCGCCCCCGACTTCCTGCCCGACTTCACCACCGTCTTCGAGACCGCCGCCTGGCACGAAGGCCTGCACGCCGGACAGGTCACCGTGGCTCACCGATCGCTGGGGAACGAGCCGCTGTCCAGTGCGCGGTAGGCGCTGTACCTGGGGCCTCGACGTAACATCCTCGCGCCCGGGCTAGGCGCCTCGTCACGGCATTGCGATGAACCCGCGCCGCGTATCGCCACTGCACCACTGAGCTGACTGCCAGAGCGAAGGCTGCGGCCAGCGCGGCGTAAACGCCGATCAGTGCCTCACCAGCAAAGCTCAATAGAGCGAACCAGGCCACGCTGACGGTTGCCAGAGCGGTTTGCATGAGCGACGCGGCTGAAAGCCACGAGCGGGCGTTCATCGAACACAGTAGGACCGCAGCGGTGGCGCAGATGGCGATAGCGATGAAGAGCCAGTCGTCACCGTCGATTTCGCTGCCGGCCAACAACTGCCAGATCAGCAACGACCAGAACAGTGTGCCGGCGGCCAGCATCCTCCAAAGCCAAGTGAACCACGCCGGCCGTCCGCTAACTGCTGCCGCGAGTGTGCATAAGGCGATCAGGAATCCGGCGAGATAGTGCCACGTCCAAAAGTAGGCTCCCGCCACGAGCGAGTAATTGTTCCCATCTTGGGGCAGGCGTTCCCAGGCTTCGACCCAGAGTTCGGCCGGGTAGATGTCGTCGTTGCAGCCTCGACATGCCGGCAGAAACAGGCAAGACGCCAGGACGAGTCCCGATAGCCAAGTGACCGTGAATCGCGATCGAAACACGCGCCGCGGCGCCGATTCCTCGGCTGGGTCCGCCGGCGCATCCTGGTGGTGGAGTGGCTCGTCGGCCAAATCGTGCGGGCACATGCTGATCTCCGCCTGACGTTCACGGCGCGCCTTCTGTCCACGCTGTATCAAGCGAGCCGCCGAGCGACATATAACGCCCGGAGATGGAGATTCCCTGCGGTCGTTCTTCGCCGCTCGTGACGAACTTGCAGACGGCCGAAGGGGCGAATCAAGCGCAACTACAACGGTCCCAGCATGAGGCGATACGGCAAGTCAGCCCGCTCACTCGTCCGCCGCCAGCACGAGCAGCTTCTTGGCGGCGTCGCGACCCAGGGCGGTTTCGCGGTTTGCAATAGATATGGTCACCGTACCGGCCGTCTCACGGTTGGCCACCACCTTTCCGCGGGTGTCGAGCGCGATGCCCGCTTCGGTGAGAAATCGCAGAAAGTCGGGCGATTGATCGACCACCCGGGTAAGCCGAAAACGAAACCCGCTGGGGCACTGGTCGAGTGCCGTGCCGCGGTCGTGGTCGCCGGAGAGCGAACCATCGGCCGTGGGGATCGGGTCGCCGTGCGGATCGACATCCGGGTGGCCCAGGAACTCGTCGATGCGATCGATCAGCCGATCGCTGACGGCGTGCTCCATGTGCTCGGCCTCTTCGTGCACTTCATCCCAGCTCAGATCGAGCGTCTTAACCAGAAACAGCTCGATCAGCCGATGCCGCCGCACGACCCGCAAAGCCAGGGCGCGTCCGCTGGGAGTCAGCTTCACGCCTTCGTACGGCGTGTAGGTGGCCAGTTCGCCATCGCTCAAGGTTTTGAGCATGGCGGTGACCGTGCCGGGCGAAACGCCCACTGCCTGCGCAAGTTGCCCTGTTGCCACCGGCGATTCCGGTGCCGATAAGCTGATCTGATAGATCGCCTTCAGATAGTTTTCGACCGTCAGGCTTGGCAAGGGACTTTCTCGGCCACTCGTGGAGCGAATGGTGAGGCTGGGCCGCGCGTTCACAATCCAGAATACGCACGATCGCCCCGATGGTCGGCGAATTCTAGGGTAGCTTCGGCCGTGAGCAAACCCGGCCGCCGTCCGGGCGCGCACGCAGCGAGACCCACGCGGCCGCGCGTTGGTTTCTGGGGCTCCAAACCTACAATGTGTGCCGACCCGCGCGCGAGTTTGTGCGGAAACGTTACTGAATGGGCGTAGCGGAGAGCCTGCCATCGAGGGTCTGAACCTCAATCAACGAGCCGCGGCCATCGTCGACGAGATGCTCGCCGAAGCCGAGATGCTGAGCATCGCCACCGCCGCGAACACAACAGCGGGCCGCGTGATCGATTGCGGCGTGAAGACCGCCGGCGGGCTGTCGGCCGGTCTGCGGATGGCAGAAGTCTGCACTGCCGGGCTGGCCACTGTTCACGCGACAGCGGCGCCAATGGTTCTCGATTCAGGGCCGGCGATTTCCATTCACACCGATCAACCCGTGGCTGCCTGCATGGCATCGCAGTACGCCGGCTGGCAGATCGCGCCCGAAGGTTACTTCGCGATGGGGTCGGGACCCATGCGGGCGGCGGCCGCGCGCGAGGAGCTCTTCGACAAGATCGACTATCGCGAACGGCCGCAGTCGGTCGTCGGCGTGCTCGAGACAGGCCAGTTGCCCGACGACAGCGTCATCGAGTACATCGCCGAAAAATGCGGCGTGCAGGCCGCGGGCGTTGCGTTGCTCGTCGCCCCGACGGCCAGCATCGCGGGCACCGTACAGATCGTGGCGCGCAGCGTCGAGACCGCGCTGCACAAGTTGTTCGACCTGGGTTTCGATCTGCGGCGCGTGCGCAGCGGTTGGGGCATCGCACCACTGCCACCGGTGGCGGCCGACGATTTGACGGCCATCGGCCGCACCAATGATGCGATTCTGTACGGAGGTCAAGTCGTGTTGTGGGTCGAGGCCGACGACGATGAACTCCGACGCGTCGGGCCGCAGGTGCCCAGCGTGGCGTCGTCTGACCATGGCCGCCCGTTTCGCGAAATCTTCGAGCGGCACAATCGCGACTTCTACAAGATCGACCCGAAACTGTTCAGTCCCGCCGAGATCACGCTCGTGAATCTCGCCAGTGGTCGCAGTTGGCAGTTCGGCCGACTCGAACCGGACGTGCTCCGCGAGTCGTTCGACACCACCGCTGAAACGTGATCGCCCGCCTCAGGTGCAATACGGCGACAGTACAACACAGGTTCGAGGTCGCGTTATGCACATCGGCATTCTGGCCGCCCCCAAAAGCTGGTATCTGGCGGATCTCCAGCGCGCCGGCAGCGCCCGCCACCGAGTTACCCGTCTCGATTATCAGTGTCTCTGCGCGCTAGTCGAATCGGCTGGCGAAACGCTCGCGACCGCAAAGCAGAATCTCGGCGACCTCGATTGCGTCGTCGTCCGCACGATGCCGGCCGGTTCACTGGAGCAGGTGGTGTTTCGGATGGACCTACTGGGCCGCGCCGAGGCAGCCGGCTGTTTGGTCGTCAACCCTCCCAAAGCCGTGGAGACGGCCGTCGACAAGTATCTCACCACCTCACGTCTGGCCGCCGCGGGTCTGCCCGTGCCGCGAACGCACGTTTCGCAGACACTCGACGATGCGCTGCAGGCGTTTGCGGCGCTCGGAGGCGACGTCGTGGTCAAGCCGCTGTTCGGCTCCGAAGGCCGCGGGCTGGTGCGCATCAACGAAGAGCGCCATGCCGAGCATGTGTTGCAGACGTTGGTGCGCGAATACGGCGTGGTCTACATGCAGGAGTTTGTGCCGCATGCCGGCTACGACGTGCGCGTGCTGTTGATTGGCGAGCGGGCCTGGGCCATCCGCCGCAGCAACGGCAACGACTGGCGCACCAACGTGGCCCGCGGCGGAAAGCCTCTGCCAATGGACTTGGACAACGAACGGGGTGAGAAGCTCGCCGCACTCGCGCGACATGCGCAGTCGGCAGTTGGCGCTCCGCTGTCCGGAGTTGATCTGTTGATCGCGCGCGATGGCCGCGAATTGGTGCTCGAGGTGAATGCCATTCCCGGCTGGAAGGCGCTTTCATCTGCCTTACGCGTCGATGTTGCGGCAGCCGTGATCGCGTATGTGGAAGAACACGTATGAAGATGCGTCGCCGCTGCGTGCTTCTCGCACGATCTAAACATCACGCTGCTATCAATGCGGGCAGCGCTGTTCTGTCGTTGCAGTCTCCACAGGATGTTGTGTGCGAGCTTCGGCGGGTCGCAAAATCGGCGAAATTCTTGTCAGTCATTGCTGCGAACACTAAGTTCGCACTCGTGTCGCACACGGGGTGGGCACGGTGGTTTCGGCCACCGAACATACATGCCTCGATCTTGTGGAAGCCTGTTTCGACGTCGTGCTCAGGAAGTGGACGCACGTCGAATCGCACCCGGCTTTGCGTTGCGTCAAGGAAGACATCGATGGCCCCATGTGGCCCTCTGCCAACCTTCTTCCGCTTCGCCCCTTCGGGAAAGCGCGTCGGACAACGAGTCCTGCTCGCTGCGCGCTGCCACCAGAACTGCTCTGGCAGGAGGCATTTCGCGTGACTCAGGACACACAAGCTGTCCGCGGAAGGAGACGCAGATGCTTAACAAACCGCTGATTGGACTGAATGCCGACTTTCGTGCGGCAAAGAAGGACGCCCCCGCGTTCAGCTACGTCTGCGCGGGCTACTACGATGGTCTGATCGCTTCTGACGCGGTGCCGGTGATCGTCCCGCCAATGAGCGACGACGAGAGCATCGACCGCGTGCTCGACACGCTCGATGGCTTCGTGCTGGTGGGCGGCGCCGATCTCGATCCGCGCAACGACGGATTCATGATGCATCCCTCGATCCGCCCGCTCGATCCACGCCGCGAAGCGTTCGACCGCAAGCTTGCGCGGCGCATCGGCGAGCGGCGGATGCCGGTGCTAGCCATTGGCACGGGCATGCAGGTCCTCAACGTTGAACGCGGCGGAAGCCTGTTTCTGCACGTTCCAGAGGATCTGCCCAAGGCGCTGCCGCACAAAGATCCGCTCGATCCGGCGCATCGTCACGCGCTGGAAGTCGTGCCGGGGACGCTCATGGAGCGCATCTACGGCGACGGCGAGATTCGCGTGAACAGCATGCATCACATGGCGCTCGACGACGTGGCGGCCGATTTCGTCGTCGCCGCCCAGTCGCCCGACGGCGTCGTCGAAGCCATCGAAAGCGCCGATCCCCAGAGCTGGTTCGTGGTCGGCACGCAGTTCCATCCAGAGGCAGAGTCATCGACGGCCCTGGACATTCGCATCTTCGAGGAGTTCGTCGATGGCGTGAAACAGCCGCATACCGAGCTGCGGCTGGTTGCTTGAGGCGCAGCTAGATCATTGCGAGCTGCGTCAACAATCAACAAACGATTCGACCGCCGCACGCCCCCGCGCCGCAGAACCACGGCGCGGGGGTGATGCGGCGGATACTGAGACGCGCGCGTCAGGCGTCGATCGAAGTGCCGAGCACCTTGAGGAATTCGCGCAACCAGGCCGGATGCGCGGGCCACGCCGGCGCGGTTACCAGATTGCCGTCGCGATGCGCGTTGTCCAATCCGGCCGCCGGCTCGATCCAGCGGCAACCTGCTGCGGCCACCTCAGGACCGACAGCGGGAAAAGCCGTACACTCCTTGTCGGCCAGCATCCCCGCCGCCGCGAGAAGCTGCGGGCCGTGGCAAATCGCCGCGATCGGCTTCTCTGCCGCTACGAAATGATCGACGAGTTCGATCACCCGCGGATTGAGTCTCAGATATTCCGGCGCGCGTCCCCCGGGAATCACCAGCGCGTCGTAGTCGGCTTCCTGGATATCGTCGAAGCTGGCGTTGAGCTGAAAGTTGTGGCCGCGCTTTTCGGAATACGTCTGTTGTCCCTCAAAGTCGTGAATGGCCGTGGCGACTGAATCACCAGACGCCTTTCCGGGACAAACTGCGTGCACCCGATGTCCTACCATCAGCAGGACCTGAAAGGGCACCATGACTTCGTAGTCCTCCACGAAGTCGCCGACGATCATCAAGATCTGCTTCTGTGCCATGTTGCGCCTCGCGGGGTCGCCCAGCTGCTGAACTGTGCGTTTGGTTGCGGCCGATTGTTTGGCAATCGTGTGCCGCGATTTTTCGCTTGCCCGCTGGGCGATTGCAAGTCAGCTCGTCGTTTGCCGAATCGCCATGACGATAAGTAGAGGCCCGAGCAGGTCTTGGGAACTGTCCGACGCGTCGGGCGCCAGCACGGCGTTCGCGGGTGACTCTCCGAGATCGCGGTCAGCCGTCCGCCTCGGCACGAATGCTAGCATGTTAAGTTGAGGAAATCAGGGCAAGGTTGCCGATAACGTAAGCGAGGTTCGGCCAGCGACCGCGGCCGACCCGCTGGACCGAGCGGGCCAACTCCCCCGCACGGCGAACATCCCTCCCTCCCAGCGATCGAGCCCGATGAGCGCCACCACCGACCCGCATATTCTCGTCTCCTGCCGCGTCGGCGGCGATCCCAGTCGTGGAAACTGGAGCTTCTCGCTTCAAGCGGCCGACGGCACCAGCCGCTTCGAGGTCAAAGATCGCGAACCGGAGACCTACGGCGAGCGGCTCGAGTTGCTGGCCGTTGTGCGGGCCCTGGAGGCCTTGGACGAGCCCTCCCGTGTGACCATCTGCAACGCCAGCGAATATGTGCGACGCGGCGTGCGGTTCGGTCTCGAACAGTGGCGCGAGCAGGGCTGGACTTGGGAATGTTTCGGTCAGTGGGTTCCCATCAAGAACGACGACCTCTGGCAGCGGCTCGATCGCGCCTTGCGACTGCACCGTGTGAAATTCCGCACTTGGCGGCTGGATACCGCGCACGCCCAAACAACCAGCACGCGGCGCAGCCTGGCGACCCGCCCAAGTCGATTGACGAGGCCAAACCCAGACTGCTCGACACGGCCGGTCATGCTGAGCGCGGGTAGTGGTGCTGCCGGGCGCACGCCATCCGATACACAGCGCCGAACATCGGCGGCCAGTGGACTTTGGCGACGCGTGCGCGGTGGTCTGACGCGCTGTGCGACGCTCGTGGGACTGCTGTGAGCTGGGAAGCTGGTCGTTTCCGTAATCTGGGACCTCTGGACGAACATCGCCCGCCGCCTGACAATCGGCGCCGGATAGCACGAGGAAATCCACTCGCAAGGAGGTCGGTGTGCGGACCAGCGTCCCGTTGGAGACGATCTCGGAACTGCTCGAGGGCCGGCACGAGAATCCGTTCGAAGTGCTTGGCCCACATGAGGTTACAGAGAACGGCCGGCAGGCGGTTGCGATCCGCGCGCTGCTGCCGCAGACTCAGCAGGCTTGGGTCGTCGACACCGCCCATCCGGCGTGCCCGCGGCCCATGCGGCGGATTCACCCGGCCGGTTTGTACGAAGCGATCTGCCCGCTGCCGGAAACGGGCGCCGGGCGCAACTACAGGCTGCAGATGGCAACAAAAGACGGCCGGCGAACCACCATGCACGACCCGTACTCGTTCGAGCCGTTTCTCACCGAGTACGACCTGCATTTGCTCGGCGAAGGGCAGCACTGGAAAAGCTACGAGCGGCTCGGAGCGCATGTCCGCACGGTCGATGGTGTGGCCGGTGTCAACTTCGCCGTCTGGGCCCCGAACGCCTCGGGCGTGAGCATCGTCGGCAGCTTCAACGATTGGGATAGCCGCCGCCACGCCATGCGGAAGCATATTCCCAGCGGCTTCTGGGAACTGTTTGTACCGGGCATCGAGCCGGGCGCCCTCTACAAGTATCACCTCCGCTGCGGCGGCG
Organism: uncultured Planctomycetales bacterium; assembly: GCA_938003525.1. Taxonomy (GTDB): domain Bacteria; phylum Planctomycetota; class Planctomycetia; order Pirellulales; family JAEUIK01; genus CALKYM01. Next base: position 26,636 of record CALKYM010000059.1, read on the forward strand.
CCACGTTCGAGAAAGCCGATCCGTACGGATTCGCCGCCGAAGTTCCGCCGCGCACCGCATCGGCGGTCGCGCGGCTCGACGAACACCAGTGGAACGACGGCGAGTGGCTGGCGCGGCGCGAGCGCGACCAGTCACTCGACCGGCCGATGTCGTTCTACGAGGTGCACCTGGGCAGTTGGCGTCGGCCAGGAGACGACCCCACGCGCTGGCTCGACTATCGCGAGCTGGCCCATCAGCTCGTCGAGTACTGCCTGGAGATGGGCTACACGCATATCGAGCTGTTGCCGATCAGCGAGCATCCGTTCAGCGGGAGTTGGGGTTACCAGCCCGTGGGGTACTTCGCGCCCACGAGCCGCTACGGTTCGCCCGTGGAGTTCATGTACTTTGTCGATCATTGCCATCAGCACGGCATCGGCGTGGTCATCGACTGGGTGCCGGCCCACTTTCCGCGCGATGCCCACGGCCTGCGGCAGTTTGACGGCACGTGCCTCTACGAGCACGAAGATCCCCGCAAGGGCGAACACCGCGATTGGGGTACGCTGATCTTCAATTACGGGCGACACGAAGTCCGCAACTTCCTCCTTTCCAACGCGCTGTTCTGGCTCGATCGCTATCACATCGACGGGCTCCGCGTCGACGCGGTCGCGTCGATGCTCTATCTCGACTACAGCCGGGAGGACGGCGACTGGATTCCCAACCAGTTTGGCGGCCGCGAAAACCTCGAGGCGGTGAGCCTGCTCAAAAAGTTCAACGAAGAGGTACACCTGCAGTATCCCGGCGTGCTCACCATCGCCGAAGAGTCGACCGCCTGGACGGGCGTCTCGCGGCCCACCTACGTGGGCGGACTGGGTTTCAGCCTCAAGTGGAACATGGGCTGGATGAATGACACGCTGCGTTACATGCGCAAAGAGCCCGTTCATCGCGGCTATCACCACGACGAGCTGACGTTCAGCCTGATCTATGCCTTCACCGAGAACTTTGTCCTCGCGCTATCGCACGATGAAGTCGTGCACGGCAAGGGCTCGCTGCTCGATCAGGTGCCTGGCGACCTGTGGCAGAAGTTCGCCAACCTGCGGCTTTTGTACGGTTACATGTGGACGCACCCGGGCAAGAAGCTGTTGTTCATGGGCGACGACTTCGGCCAGTGGCACGAGTGGAATTACGACACCAGTCTGCAGTGGGACCTGTTGCAGTGGGAGTCGCACCAGGGCCTGAAGAAGTGGGTCAGCGACTTGAACGCCCTGTATCGACGCGAGCCGGCGCTGTACGAGGTCGATTTCGAGGACCGCGGCTTCGAGTGGGTCGATTGCCACAACAACCGCGAAAGCGTCCTGGTCTATCTCCGCAAAGCCAAGAACCCGCAAGACCTGCTTGTCGTGGCGTGCAACTTCACGCCCGTGCCCCGTGAAGACCACCGCATCGGCGTTCCGCATGGCGGCTGGTACGAAGAAGTCTGCAACAGCGACTCGACGTACTACGGCGGCAGCAATCTCGGCAACGGCCCGGGCGTGATGGCCGAAGAAGTGCCCTGGCACGGCCGCCCCTATTCGCTGCCCGTCGTGCTCCCCCCGCTGGCCACGGTCGTGTTCAAGCCGCGGGGGTAGTCTCGCGTCCCCGCGGCTACAATCGCCGCGATGTGCTGCGCAGGGTGCGGTATGCGTTCCGCACGAGTTGCCCGTGAGGTAGGTGTGGCTACTCCGCCGGCACCGCCATGCTCACGGCGTGTAGGACTTCTTTGGTCGCGTCGTCCTGCACGAAGGCGACTACCTCGAGGTGTTCGAGTTCCATGGGAGGGAGCGCCTTGGGGAACGCGCGTCGAGCGGCTGCTTCTTCGAGATACTTCTCGTGATCGGCGCGAAGCTCGTCGAGGTCGATTTCGGCCTCGCTGGATACTTCGCCGGCAACTAACTCGCTGCCCTCGACGCCGCCGGGCATGGCGCGCACCACGTGGTGGTGAAAGCGGAGGTTGTTGCCCCCTACGTATCGCACGCTTTCTTCGACCAGCGCGAAACGCAGTCGCAGTTGAGGCTCTGTTCCTTCTGCTTCGTCATCGGCGTCGTCTTCGTCAGCCGGCGGTTCGGCGGGGCCGGCGGCGGCCGTTTCGACTTCGGCTTGGGCCGTCGCGTTGATCACGATCTTGTCGCCCGAGCGGACCACGTTGAGTTCGATCTCGGCGGCCGCCTGATCGGCCAGGCGCTGGTCGATGATTCCCCGGTATTGCTGGTACTTGCCGCGGGCATTGGCCATTCCGCCACCCCCGCCGGCCAACTCTTCGCCGTTGAAAAACGTCGACGGCGTGCCGCCCACACCATAGTACGCTTGGCGCGCCTCGGCTTCGGGCGTGGTCAGCGGATCGGGGCCCGGGATGTGCAGGTGATACTGCAAGACGACGAGTTCGGTCGACTCATAGGTCTCGATCAGCGCGTCGAAGCCGACGTCGGCCGCCACACACGGAGGACACTGGGCGCCGGTGAACAACTCAAGCAGGACCACCCGGTCGGCGTCGGCCGATTCGCGTCCGTCGAACGCATCGGGCTCAAACGGTGGGACCTTCGCCAGGTATTCTTCGTCCAGCGCCGTTTGCAGGGCGTCGAGACGCGCAGCGGCGGCGTCGGCCACGTCGCTCTGGCCGGCTGCGCGGGCCGCAGCTTCGAGCGCCGTCACCACGTCGGCCTGCGTCGAGAGCGAAGCATCATCGCCCAATCCCGCGTCGGCGGCCTGGGCGACTTCGAGCGCGACCTCGGCGTACTGCTCTTGGCCGGAGAGCGCCGAGAGGGCTTTCAATTGGCACTGGGCCAGCCACGCGTCGCCGTAGCGCTCGGCCGCGGCGAACCACGTTTCGAGATGCTGGCCGACGGCCTCTGCGGTGAGCTCGGCAGCCCCTGCTTCTTGCAGGAGGTACGTGTGGATCCAGTGCGCTTGCGGACCAGGCGTTTCAGCGAGCAAGGCTTCCAGCGCGGCGATGTTCTCCTCCGGTTCGCCCGTGCGCGACGCTTGGGCGACCTTGCCGGGAAGTTCGCTGCGGGTCAGCTCATGGACGTCTTCGTCCTCGGTCGGCTCCAGCCGGGCGGGATAGACGCTGTCGCGGAACGTGACCGTGCCGAGCACCATGCCGGCTTCGTCACCATCGGCAGCGAGGCGTCCCACAAAGGGCGTCTCGCCGGCCGCCGATTCGATCGTGAACGTCAACCGGCCGTCCTGCCAGCCGACGTCAGCGATTTTGGCGCCGGGGAGAATGCGATCCTGGGTATCGACGACCTCCAGCGCGACATCCCCGCCACCGCTGGCTTTGAGCAACAGAAAGTCATCTTCGCCAAAGGCCAACACGACCAGTCGGTAGCGCCCATCTAATTCGGCTGCATGTGCGCGACTTGCGTGGACCCCGGCGCTGATGCCCAGCACGGCGAGCATGATTGTCAACAGTCCAGCCAGCCGCCTTTGATTCCGTCGCATGAGAGCTTCTCCGGCCCGTGTGAGTTGGTGTGTGCCTCGCAACGGCTCCAGCCTACCGCACGCCGAAGCGCGCTGCACGCACTGTCCAGAGCTAGCCGTCGCTGGGCACGAGAACGGGCCATGCCGACCCAAAGCGGGCAAAGATCAATCGACCCTGCACGACCGGCTGCAACCGGCCACTCTGGCGATTTGGGAAAGGCGGGCGCCGACTGCGTCGCGAAAATGTGCGTCCGGCGGGAGCGGTCGAGGAAAACGCGCGGCGCTACTCGGCACGCGGTTCGCGTTTCCACTCGATTGCAGCATCGGCCACCAGCCGCTCGCCCCAACGCTGCCCCATCTCCGCGCGTTCGATGTCGCCCGCTTCGCGGTAGGTTTGATAGCTGGCCGCAAGGAACTGTTGCCGCAGCAAGACCGCGCCCGGATCGTAGTTCGTCACTTGCACGACATAGGCAATCGACTGCGGATCGTTGAACACCACGCCGACGCTGCCCGATTCCAAGTTGAACACGCCGCGCATGAAATCGTTGCCGGCGCCTTCGAGTCCTTCGATCTCCGTAACTCGGAGTTGGGCGCGCTGCATCTGCGGCACGTCGCCGGTCGTCAGCCACGTGAAGGGTTCGGGCGTCAGCACCTCGATGCCTGCTTGATCGGCCAGCGCGGCACCGAGCGAGTCGAACTCCGGCTGCCGTGCCTTGGCGGCCAGCTCTTCAGCCTGTGCCGTGGCCAATTCGCGGGCTCGTTGCGTCTTCCAGGCCAGGGTCACCTGCTCGCGGAACTCTTCAAAGGTCGGGATGTAGGCGTCCTGCTCGTCGACCATCCAGAACAGGTAACGATTGTCGTCGCCGTCGCGCGCCGTGCGGGGCGTGAACAGCGAGCGGTTTTGGGTGGCGTAGGCCGCCTGGTAGGGCGTGCCCGTCGCCTCGCCGGTGGGGCCAATCAGGTAAGCGTCCGCCAGCGGCACGTCTTCAACGAACTCCTCAGCGGCGATCAGCTCGGTGGAACCTGCGGAAATTCCTTCGTGCCCGGCCGCCATCACGTCGAGATCGGGCTTGACCGGTTCGACGGCGCTGGGATCGGTCTCGCTATCGACCTGGTACTGAATCAGACGATCGGCGTACGTGTTCAATTGAGCCCGCAGCGAGTCCAGCACCTCGTCGATCTGCTCGACGGCCCGCTGCCGGGCAAGTTGTTCGCGAATCGTGTCCGAGACCCGCCACAAGGGATCGTGCTGCGGATTCGGACCGGCATTGATGTCCGTCGGCAACACGTACGGGGCTGCCAGATCGCGCAATGCCAACCCGACCTCTGCGCTGGCAGGTTCAGTGAGGTCGAGCTCGCTGACGACTTCGCTCTCGCCGGTTGCTGCGGTCTCGCTGGTTGCGCCGGCATCGGCACCAGCATCTTCAGACGCCCCGTCACTATCGCTCGCGGCGTCCGTCGTCTCGCCGTCGAGGCTTTCCTCGGCAGGCGACTCGTCGCCTTCGGCCTGGCCCATTAGCGCTGTGAGGGCAAGCGTCGCAGTTGTCGAAAGGCCGGCCGTATGATCTGCGGAAGTTCCCGCCCACGACTGCGACGCGCGATCGATGGCCGTCTGCTCATCGCCCGACGGCTCGTCAGAGCCATCTTCGACGGGCGATTCGCCGCTCTCGTTTTCGGTAGCTGTTTCGCCGGACTCTTCGCCCGGTTGTCCGTCCTCGGCCGCATCATTCGACTCCGCGTCGTCGGGCGACTCCTCGGCCTCGGGGGAATCGGTCATCGGCTCGGCTTCGTCGGACGAATCCCCCGGCGGCTGAGAATCTTCGTCTTCGGTGGATGCCTCGTCGCCGGTCTCTTCACCCGGAGTTTCTTCGGAATCACCTTCGGCGGGCTCCTCTGCCGGCTCATCCGGCGCGAGCCCCGTATAGGGGTAGTTGCTCTTGTTCTCTTCGTAATACGCGGCGATCTCCTCTTCGGTGACCGCGTCTGGATCGTAGAAGGCCTCGAACTGGGCCGTGAAATACTCGAACTTCACGCGATCGGGCTGGCGAAAGCCAGGCTCCGGCGAGTTGGGCTGTTGATAATCGTCTTTGTGCGCGTCGAAGAACTCGCGGAGTTGCGTTTCGGAGGGGTCCGCCACGTCATTGGTGAAATCGGCCACGGGGACCGCCGCCACCTCGACGGTCGC
>CALKYM010000060.1 GCA_938003525.1 uncultured Planctomycetales bacterium
TCCATGATGCTCGGCACGATGGACACCGAAGACGGCATGGAAGGCGAAGGCGGTTGGTCCGATCAAAGCAGCAAGGTGCAAGCCGTCGTTAGCTACTTCGGACCGGTCGACCTGGCCGTGCTGCCAGAGAAGGTCGACGATCTGGCCGCAGGCGACGTGATTAATATCACGGCGGTACGTCGCATCCTGCAGGCGGCCGTCGGCGGCCCCGCCGAAGAGCATCAAGATGTACTGAAGCTCAACTCGCCGCTGAGCTACGTCACGCCCGGCGACGCACCCACGCTCATGTTCCAGGGCACCAAGGACGTGCTCGTGCCCTACGATCAGGCGTTCTGGATGGCCAAGGCCCTCACCGACGCCAAGATCCCCGGCCGCGTGGAACTCATTCTCGGCGCACCCCACGGTTTCGTGAACAGCGAGAACGAGCGCACGTTCGAAATGGCGATGGACTTCTTCGCCGAACACTTGGGGTCGAAGTAGAAGCCCGTCGCGTGATTTCGACAGCCGCCTAGACGTACCTCCTCGCGCGATGGGTGCGCGCACAGCGGTGGGTTTCCATCATGCACCTGACCCGGCACGCGGCAACACCGCGGGGCACGGTGTGTCGCCGCGTCACGTTCCGAAGGCATCCGTGCGAGGAACTCTCCATGCAACCGCGCATCTCGATCATCACCCTGGGCGTCGCCGACCTGGAGCGGTCGGTGCGGTTTTATCGCGACGGGCTGAAACTGCCGCAGCGCGAGGGGCCCGATACGATCGCGTTCTTCGAGCTTCGCGGGACGTGGCTTTCGCTCTATCCGCACGAACTGCTCGCCGAGGATGCCACGATTCCGGCCGACGGTTCCGGTTTTCGCGGCTTTACGCTCGCGCACAACGTAGAGTCTCCAGAGGAGGTCGATCGCACCTTGCAGGAGGCCGTTGACGCCGGGGCCACGCTCATCAAGCCGGGCCAGAAGGTTTTTTGGGGCGGCTACTCCGGCTACTTCACCGATCCTGACGGCTTTCTCTGGGAAGTGGCCTGGAATCCCCACTTCACGATTTCGTAGCCCGCCTTCGCCATGCGCGTGCGGCGGCCGACCGAAGTCGAATCACGCCGCCGAGCCCAGCCGCATGAAGCCGCAGCACGCCAAAACCATCGCCGATCTGGCCAGCGTCCTGTTCATCGCCAACTGCTTCTGGCTGGGCAGCACCTGGTACTGGTTCGCCCTCACCGCCGCAGCCGCGATCATTCCCGCGCTCTACGGCACCCGCTGGGTACGATTGTTCGGCATCGTGCTGGTGAGCCTCTCGGTCGTCGAAGCGTGGATGTACTTTCCGGCTTGGGGCGAGAGCCGGTCCACCGACGTTGTTGTTCCCGACCAGTCACCAGATGCAGATCCGGCGCGGGCGACAATCCGCTAAATGACGGCGCGCTTCTGTCGATGTAGCGGTCACGTGCGCGCCACCGCAGTCTCAAAACACAGCCGGTACCCGTCCGGGTCGGTGAGGTGGGTTTGATTCATGCCGTAAAACGTGACGCTGGGCTTGCTGGCCTGAATGCCGCGGGCGGTGATTCCGCTGTAGAGGGCATCGGCGTCGTCGCAGATGAAGTAGAGATGGATGCCGTGGCCCCAGGTTTCTGGTGGCGGGTCTTCGTCGGTGGCCTGCTGGAGCATCAGCGCTGCCTGGCCGCGTGCGAGCCAACACCAAGCGAGCTGACCGTTTGGCTCCCAGCGATTGACCACACGGAATCCCAGCCCGTCACAGTAGAACGCCACCGACCGCGCGATGTCTGCGACGGCCAGAAGTGGCACTGTGCGGTGAACGTTCATGGCCGTTCTCCCTTCGCACGTTGCCGCAACGACTCATAGAACAACACGCTCGCCGTGGCTGAGACATTGAGGCTGTCGGCGATGCCGTGCATGGGGAGGCGGATGGGCGTGATGTCATCCCCGCGCCATGCATCGGGTAGTCCCTCGGCTTCGCTCCCCAGCACGATGGCGGCATTCTGCCCAAGTGGCGCGGAGGTGTAGTCGAGCTCGGCGTCCACCCGGGCGGCAAACATGTTGAAATCGTGCGCAGCGAGCCACGTGCGCACTGTGTCAGCCTTCGCCGCTGCCAATGGGACGTGGAACACGGTGCCGAGGCTGGCGCGGATGGCGTTGGGATTGAAGGCGTCGGTCTTCGTGTCGGCCAATAGCACGGCCGAGACGCCTGCCGCATCGGCCGATCGCAGAATCGCGCCGACGTTCCCCGGCTTCTCGATGCCCACCAGCACCGCGACGACGGCGCCGGCAGGAACCGCGATCGACTCCAGCTCGGTCGCCGGACGCTTAGCGATGAGCAAGATTCCCTCGCGCCGCGCGCCGTAGGCCAGCCGCTCAAAGACGGCTTCGGTGACCTTGTATACTTCCGCACCGGTAGCGTTCAAACGCGCCGCGACGTCATCGCCGGCGTGCTGCTCAACCAAGTTCGGACAGACGAACGCTTCGACGCAATCGACCCCTCCCGACAGCGCTCGGTCGATCTCGCGCAGGCCATCGACGACGATCAGCCCTTGGGCGTCCCGCTCGCGACGCAGACGGAGCTTCACGGCGGCCTTCACCCGAGGGTTGCTTGTGCTGGTGATCCGCATCGACGGACGTCCTCAAACAGCAGTTGATGCGGTTGCGGTGGCCACGCAACTCGGCCGCCCAACTCACTCTGCGTACCAGCGGGCAACCAGTCCGCTAGGCAGTCGGCGGCCGGCGGGCGTGGTGAGCCAGAGATGATCGACGTCGAGTTGGCCGCGGGGCAGTTTGGCCACCGCGGCTGCGAGGAGCTCGCGGAGGTCGGTCGCTTTCCACCGCGTCGTGTGGCACGAGAGGACGATGGCCGGGCGGCCTGAGCCTGTTAGGAGTTCAGCGCAGTCGCGCAAGAGGCGATTCAGGTCGTCGGCCAGTTTCCACGCCTCGCCCTTGGGCCCGTGTCCGTAGCTAGGCGGGTCGAGGATGATCGTGTCGTAACGATTGCCGCGCTTCAGTTCGCGGGCCACGAACCTCGGCACGTGCTCGGTGATCCACCGCACAGGAGCCGTATCCAGTTCCGAGAGTTCCGCGTTGCGGCGCGCCCAGTTGACTATGTTTTCTGCGGCGTCGATGTGTACGACCTGGCCGCCAGCCGCTGCCGCAGCCAACGTGCTGCCGCCCGTGTAAGCAAAAAGGTTCAAGACCCGCGGACCCGCGCTGCCTCGACTCAGCCAGTCGAACAGCCACTCCCAGTTGGCGGCCTGCTCAGGAAAAATCCCCAGATGTCCGAACTCAGTCGGCCGCAGCTCGAAGCGCAGATGCGGCGCCTGTCGGTCGCGTTCCCACGGTTGATGTTCGATCGTCCACGCATCCGGCAAAGCGTGGCTGGGGGACCAGGCGCCCGAGTCGGCCGCGCTACGCACGAAGCGGGCGATCGATTGTGGCCACAGTTCGTAATGCGCGAGCGTCTCGGTTTCGGCGGCCGGGCACGGGCGGTCGAGCACGTAGGGGCCGAAGCGTTCCAGCTTCCGCCCGCCACCGAAGTCCAGTAGCGCGTATTGCTGCTCGTCGAACATGGGGCGCCCGAGTCGTTGTGGCCAAACAAAGGCGAGCCGCCATGATACCGATGCGGCCGGCTCACTTCGACCGGCGACCGGCTGACTTGCGGCCGGGCCGATAGCCGGGGCCGGGCGACTTGCCGCGTTCACGCCGCTTGCCGCCGCGCACCGCTGCGTTGGCACGTTGTCGACGGGCATCGAGCGCTTCTTGGGGCGGGCGCGAGGGAATCAGACAATCGCAGCCGCTACCGATCAAGTCCTGCCGGCCCGCTTGTTCCAGCGCTCGGCGAACCTCGAAGTAATTCTCCGGCTTGAAGAACTGCAACAGCGCCCGCTGCAACTTGCGGTCGCGCAAATGCCTGGCAATCTGCACGGGCTTCATCGTGAACGGGTCGAGACCGGTGTGGTACATGCAGGCCGCGACGTCGAACGGACTGGGGATGAAGTCCTGCACCTGATCGGGCTTGTAGCCTTGTCGCTTGAGAAACACGGCCAGGTCGATCATCTCTTTCAACCCGCTACCGGGATGGCTGGCGATGAAGTAGGGCACCAGGTACTGCTGTTTGCCGGCAGCTTTGCTGGCCGCCTGAAACTCCTTGTCGAACTCGACGAAGTCATCCGGCCCGGGCTTGCGCATCAGCCGCAGCACTTCCGGATCGGTGTGCTCGGGCGCGACTTTCAACAGCCCACCGACGTGATGCGCAACCAGTTCGCGCATGTACTCGGGACTGCGTTGTGCGAGGTCCATGCGAATGCCCGAGGCGACCAGCACCTTCTTCACGCCACGCACCTGGCGCGCATCGCGCATCAGTTCGACCAGCGGGCCGTGATCGGTGCCCAGAAGTTTGCAAATGGTGGGGTGGACACAACTTTGCCGGCGGCAAACGGCTTCGACCTCGGGGCGCGTGCAGCGCATTTCATACATATTGGCCGTCGGCCCGCCGATGTCGCTGACCACGCCGGTGAAGTCGTCGTCGGCCGTCATTCGTTCGATTTCACCGATCACCGAGTCGTGCGAGCGGCTCTGGATAATGCGACCTTCGTGCGCGGTGATCGAACAAAACGTGCAGCCGCCGAAGCAGCCCCGCATGATCTGCACGGAGTGCTTCACCACCTCGAAGGCCGGAATCCTCGCGCTGCCATAACTCGGATGCGGCCGCCGCGTATACGGCAGCCCATAGACGCGGTCCATCTCCGCCTGGTTGAGCGGCAAAGCGGGCGGGTTCACCACCACCCACTCGCGATCGTGCGCCTGCACGAGCGTCTTAGCATTGTGCGGGTTGGTCTCCAGGTGCGCGACCTTGGTCATCCGCGCGAAGGCCCGCTTGTCGCTGGCGACCTCTTCGTAGCCGGGCAGCTCGATACAATCTTCGCCGCGAGGCGGTTCGGCGCTCGCGCCCAAGCGGTAAGCCACGCTGCGCATGCGGCGCAGATCGGCGAGCGTCTGGCCGGAGTCGAGCGCCGTGGCGATGTCGAGAATGGCCCGCTCGCCCATGCCGAACACCAACAGATCGGGCTTGGCGTCGAGCAAGATCGAGCGGCGGACTTTGTCGCTCCAATAGTCGTAGTGGGCAAGGCGGCGAAGGCTGGCTTCGACGCCGCCGGCGATGATGGGCACGCCGCGATAGGCTTCCCGCGCCCGCTGGCAGTAAGCGAGCGTGGCACGATCGGGCCGCAAGCCGATCTGGCCGTTCGGGCTGTACGCGTCGTCGTTGCGTACTTTCCGATTGGCTGTGTAGTGGTTGATCATCGAGTCCATGTTGCCGGCGCTGATGCCGAAGAACAGCCGCGGCCGGCCGAACCTCCGCCAGGGTTCGCACGAGCGCCAGTCCGGCTGGCTCAGAATGGCCACGCGAAACCCGGCGCTCTCCAACAGTCGGCCCAACAGCGCCATGGCGAAGCTGGGGTGATCGACGTACGCGTCGCCGGTGACGAACACCACGTCGACGGCGTCCCAACCACGCGCGTCGACTTCCTCCGGTGTCATCGGTAGCGGCCGTGTACTCACCACTTCCGAGTGTGGCGAAGCCGGCAGCGCATCGACGATCGGCAACAAGTGGTTCATGCTATCGCGGTTTGAGGACCGCTCTGCCTTTCTCGCGCGTGCAGGCAGTTCTGCCCTGCGACGCACGATGCCGATGATCGTGGCCGCGTATCGACCAAGCGGATTCGTTCTAACGAGTTGCCCGCGACAATTGTGATCGGCTGCTACTCAGCCACCGGCGCGCTGAAGAACTCGACGGCTCGTCCGAGGCCGTCGAACAAAAACCGCGCGGCCGTGTAGTGCCCACCGGCCCACCAGTGAATCTCGGGTTGCCCGAAGGCTTCCCAGAGTGCCTCGGTGCAGGCGCGGGGAATCAGCTCATCGCTTTTGGCATTGAACATGATGATTTCGCGGCCGCGCACGTTTTCGCCATAGGTCACCGGGTCGATGGGGCTGATGATTTCCAGCAGTGACTCGCGCGTACCGCCGGCCTGCATCCAACCCTGGCTGATATCCTCGAGTTCACTCGATTCCCAGCCGGCTTGGGCGATGTCGCCCCCGGCCAGCATGAGCGCGATGCGACGGAACCGCGGCTCGGCCGTCGCCGCTACCGCGCTGGTGATGCCGCCCAGGCTGACGCCCGTGATGCCGAGTCGCTCGTCGTCGATTTCATCTTGCCCGCGCAGCCAAGCGGCCGCGCGACGAATGTCGAGCACGGCCTGCGTCATGCCGCGTACCGTTTGATACGGATCGGGCGAGATCATCTCGACACCCGGTTCCGCCCGCGGTCCGTAATACGGCAGCTTGACGAACAGCGCCGCGACGCCGTTGTAAGAAAGCTGCCGGCAGATGAGCCGCGAAAGATCGAAGTCGCCGCCTAGAATGTGCAAGACGACTACGCCCGGGTGCGTACCGTCTGCCAGCGGGCGGAAGTACTCGCAGTGTACGGTGTTGTTTGCGGCGTGCGGCGTCTCGACCGGTGAGGGGAACGTGACTTCCGATATCTCGACCTTCTGAGAGACCGTGGGCAAGAAGGTCTGCTCGAAGGGGAACGTGTGCGCTTCGAGTCGGAAGTGATCGGGAACGATCTCTTCGTTCTCCGCCGGTTCGTATTCGATCTCGCCACTGCGCGGCGGCGAAACCGCCAGTGTCGCCTGGTAGCACGACAGCAGGATGCCCACCGCTGCGGCGCTGGCAACAATCCGACACTGTTTTCGATGGCGGAGTCTCAGATGGCTGTTCACGGTCGCAAGCCTCTCTCTTTCCGGCAGGCGTCGCACTCCTCGCTCAGTTGCGGGTGCGACGCTCCAAACACTTCAGGTTCCCGAATTTCGAGCACACCGATACTATACACGCCGGCCGCTGGCGGCGGAAACGGCCGCGAAGAAGCTCCAATCCGCAACCTATTCGCTCAACAACGGCAATTCGGCCATCCCGATTGCGGCCCTGTTCTCGCATGACGACGCTCGCACATACGTCCGACGCAAATCGCCCAGCGGCCTACAATGAGGGTGCGAAACCTTCGCGGGAGTACTACGTGGGCAAACTTTCACGGCAGGTCTGGTTTCTCATCGCGGTGCTCGCCGCCAGCGCCGGAGTGGCGGGTTATCTCGCTTTCGGCCAGAACGGCTTCCGGGGGTCCGCTCCAGAGGCCACCGCGTCGCGACTGACGCTAAACGAGATTCCCTTCAACGGCGCGCGGGCCTACCAGTACTTGGAGCAGATTTGCGCCATCGGACGGCGGATGAGCGGCACGCCGGGGATGCAACAGCAACAGGCTCTGCTCGAGGCGCACTTCCAGAAGTTGGGCGCCGTCGTCGAACGACAGAGCTGGCGCGTCCGCCATCCGCAAGACGGGTCGCCCGTGGCCCTCACGAACCTGATCGTCCACTGGCATCCTGAAGCGCGGGAGCGAATCTTGCTCTGCGCCCACTACGACACACGGCCGTATCCCGATCGTGACCCCGTGAGCCCGCGCGGAACGTTCATCGGCGCCAACGACGGCGCCAGCGGCGTGGCGCTGCTGATGGAACTGGGACACGAAATGGCCTCGCTGGAGCCGAACTACGGCGTTGATTTCGTCTTCTTCGATGCCGAGGAGTTCATCTTCGAAGAAGGTCGCGACAACTACTTTCTCGGCTCGACTTACTTCGCACGGGATTACATCGGCGATCCGCCACCGTATCGCTATCGCTGGGCCGTGCTGCTCGACATGGTGGCCGACGCAGACCTGCAGATCTATTACGAGCGCAACACGATGGGCTGGGCCGATTCGCGCCCGCTGGTCGAGAGCATCTGGCAGACGGCCGCGCGGCTGGGCGTCAGTGAGTTTGTGCCTCGCAAGAAGCACCGCGTCCGCGACGATCACCTGCCGCTGCACAACACGGCGCGGATTCCCAGTTGCGACATTATCGACTTCGACTATCCGCACTGGCACACCACGGCCGACTTGCCCGAGCAGTGTTCAGCCCTCAGCCTGGCCAAGGTCGGCTGGGTCGTCCGCGAGTGGCTGGCGAACGTGCGCTGATCGCAAACGGTTCCGGTGTACAGATGCCGCGGGTGCGAGGTGCGCACCTTCGTCAGTCGGAACGTGAGCGGAACGAACGACGCTGCGAGTCGCGGAGCAGATCGCGCAGCGTGTCGTACAGCGCCTCGCCGCTGGTCTCTCGCAGTGGCACCACACGCGTTACCTGGGTCGAATCGATGGCCGCCTGATCGAGTTCTTCGACGAGACGCTTCACCTCTTCGAACAACGGCGGCGCGGCGAGCACCACCAAAGAGTTTGTATCGCGATCGACACCCAACGTCATTTCGGGTGCCGCCGCGGCCGCGTTCAACTCGGCGAGGACTGCTTGCAGTTCGCCGGAGGCTCCCCTCGGTACGCGCAACTGAGGCCGGGCGCCCGCGCCCTGACCTGGCGTGAGCTGCGTCTTGTAGACGTCCTGTAGGACGTCTTCGACGTCGGCGGCGCGGGCCGTCGTGAGAGGAATCAACCGCGGTTGCGTCTTGATCAATGTCTCGGGCAGTTCCGACGTATCGAGCACTTCCAACAGGCTCTCGATCGTGGCCATATCGCCGGGGGACGCCTGCACGATGAGGGCATTGAGCCGCTGATCGGGGACGATCGTTACGCCACTGCCGGAGCGGAGGCCGAAGAAGCCCTCGTCGAACAGCTTGTTGAGACTGTCGGCCACCAGCGCCGCGTTGGCACTCTGCAGGGTGAATACTGTGAACTCACGGCCGCCCGGCGGCGCGCTGGCGATGATGCTCCGCAACAACGCCTCGAACTGATCGAGCGCCTCGACGTCGTCCGACGCGATCGTGATTCGATCCGGGCCAACGGTGATCACGATCGGCGGCACTGTCTCGTCATTTTGTGTCTCCGTCTCGTCGTTCGAATCGTCAGCGGGCTCGTCTTCTGCGTCCTCGCTTTCGACGCCCTCTTGAAAGCAACAGAGTTGGAATAGACTGTTCCCGGCGGGCTGTAAGGCGGCACCCTCATCTTCGTTGGGTTCTGCTTTATCCTCGTCTGGCTGCTGTCGCTCGTTGCGCAAAGTCGGCGAGAGCGCCGATGGCGTGACGACGCGAATCGGATTGGAACGCAACTGCGGCCACAGTCGTTTCACTTCTTCGAGTGCGTTGGGCAGCGCCCGTTGGGGGAGCGGAATCACTCGCAGCGTGCGGCCGGCACTGTCGCCCAAATCGGCCGCCAGCGGCTCGCCCATCTTGGCCAAAAGTTTGCGGACTTCGGCAATTTGCGCCTCGGTGCCGCGAATGAAAAGCTGCTGCGTGCTGGGATCGGATTCGACGCGCGGCGCCGACGAGCCGCGGCTGCGATCGTCGGCGTCGAACAACCGCTCGACAGCCAGCTCGGCCGTGAACGAATCGATCGTGTGCAACTGGATCACATCCACCGTGAGCTGTGCTTGCTGAAACTGTTCGATCGTCGCGCGGACGGTGGCGTGTTGCTCGGGACGCGCCAGAACGACCAACTGGTGCGACACCTGGTCGCTCACAATCCGCACTTCGGGCCACGCTTCGAGCAGCTCTTCCAGCACGTCGTCCACCGCCTCGGAATCGGCTGTGCCCAGCGCGTAGACTTCGACCTGCAGCGCTTCGTCGGGACTGCTCACCGTGTCGAGCTGCTCGATCACCTGCCGCACGGTCTCCTGGACTTGGGCGTTGGCCCACACGGCGATCTTGCGGGTCCGCGCGTCGAGCGTCAGCCGCACCTCGGGCCGCGTGGCGAACATCTGCTCGAGCGTCGCCAGCACCGATTCGGGATTTGCCGTCGCCAATGCATAAACTTCCAGAGCCGCGGCCCCGCCTTCGGCCGCGGGATCGTCAAGCTCGGCTACCGCTTCGGCCAACCGCTCGTGTTCCTCGGGCAAGGCCGTTGCGATCAGCCGCCGACTGGTGGGATCGGCCACCAGCGTGGCGGCGGGGACTAACGTTGTGAATACCGGCAGCGAACTGGCGGGATCGGCGTGTTCCAGCGCGTACGCGCGGGTCGTCCTCCGTCGCTCGGCTGGAACGTCGCGGACTAGGTTTTCCATCATGCGACGTACGCCTTCGTGTTCGCGACCGCGGGTCCAGACCAAGAGCGTGTCGGTCCGCGTGTCGGGCACGACGCGGGCATCGGGATAGGCCGCAAGGATCAACGTCGTCGCGCTGCTGGAGTCGGCCCCGTTGAGCGGATACGGCACCAACTGATGCGGGCTGTCGCTGGGGTGGAACAGGTCGAGCTGATCGATCACCGCACGAATGGCCTGGTGATCTTCGGCACTGGCAAGCGCCACGACGCTGCGCTGATCTGGTTCGCTCTGAATCAGCGCATCGGGGAACAGCGGCACGAGCGCCGCAACGGCCACACCGGGCGAGACGTGATCGACCGGATAGACGACCGCTTCGCGCGGCCGACCATCGTGAGGATCGGCCAGCCGCTCGACGGCCGCGGCAATCGTTTCTTGATCGTCATCGGTAGCCCACACGATTAACCGCTGGCCGGTCGTGTCCGGCGTAATCTGCGCTTTTGGGAAGGCCTGGCCAAGTGCGGTCGCGTAGGCCTGCGGATCGACGTTGCGCAGCCTGTAGGTCGCCACCCGGCGCCTCGCTTCCCCCGACTCGTCGGGCTGCATGCGTTCGATCGTTTCCTTGACCAACTGCTGGTCTTCGGCGCGGGCCAGTACGATGACCGTGCCGGCCGCCGCATTCTGTGTGAGCCGCGCGTCGGGGACGATCGTCTGCAAGACCTCCATGACCGCCGCGCTGTCGGCTTCACCCATCGGATGCGTCATCAGTTGCAAACGCCGTCGCGAGATTGCCGGCACGTCCAGTGCGTCGACGGCCGCTTGCAGACGCTCGTGATCCTGCGGTCGTGCGAAAGCGATGATCTGGTTGGCGGCTGCATCGACGACGAGTTGCGCGTCGGGCACA
Source organism: uncultured Planctomycetales bacterium (assembly GCA_938003525.1). Lineage (GTDB taxonomy): Bacteria > Planctomycetota > Planctomycetia > Pirellulales > JAEUIK01 > CALKYM01. The sequence continues at coordinate 10,965 of CALKYM010000060.1, forward strand.
AGCGACTGAAGGGCGCTGAGGATTGTCGAGGCATCGGCCTCGGCCAGTTGATAACCCACCAGCCGCGATTGCTCGTCTTCGGCCACTTCCTCAGTGAGCTGCGCGATCAGCGGTCGCACCGCTTCGTGCTGCGCAGCCCGGGCCCAAATCACGAGCCGGTCCGGTTGGCCCGTCGGAAGCACGCGCAGCCCGGGGAGTTCATCATCCAGTGCGCTGAGCGCCTCGGTCACCTGCGCGCGAAAGCGTTCGGGCACGGTGTACGTCTCGAACGTCGCAGGGTCTTCAGGTGAGTTGGCGGCCAACTCGTCGAGCGCGGCGGCGACTGCGGCATGGTCTTTCAGCTTTGCGACCACAACCAATTGTCCGCGCTGCCGGTCGTACTCGGCAGTGGCGGTAGGCGCCAACTGGCCCAGCCCCGACAACAACGTGGCGGCCATCCCCGCATCGACGGCATACGTCCGCAACGTGGGACCGTCCGCATCACCGGTTGTCGCGCGAAGCTGCTCGATCGTGGCCGCCACGATTGTGTGCTCATCGTCTGCGGCCAACACGACGAGACTGCTCGAAACCGTGTCCACCGTGACCGTAGCGCTGGGCACCAGCGCCTGGACCAGCGATTGCAAGGCCGACGGGTCGTGGTCTGCGAGCGGATAAGCGCGGACGTCCCGGTCGCCGTCGGCGACGATCTCCGCGCGATCCAAGTTCTGAAGCGCGCTGCGAATCTTCTCATGCACGTCCACTGTTGCTACGGCGACGATCTGGTTCGTGGCCGGATCGACCACCAACTGCGCTTCAGGCACCAGCGACTGCAATACGTCCAACACCGTCGACGCGTCGGCCTCCGCGAGCCGGTAAGCCACCAACTGGGGCCGCTCCTCTTCCGGTACGTCTTCGATCAACTGCGCCACCAGCGGCCGAATGGCTTCGTGCTGTGCGGCGCGGGCCCAAATCACGACCCGATCGGGCCGCGCGGCGGGCAGCACGCGCATCCCCGGTAGCTCGTCGACGAGTGTGCTGAGCGCTTCGCTCACCTGTGATTGAAATCGCTCGGGCACGGGATACGCGCGCAGCTCGGCGATTTCCTCCTCGTCGACCGTCGCGCGCAGCCCTTCGATCGTGGCTGCCACCACTTCCTGCTCCGCGTCGTTGCCCAACACGACCACGCTTTGCGACGTCGTGTCGATCGTCACCGTCGCCCGCGCCACGAGCGCCTGAACGATGGTCTGGAGTGCCGAAACGTCATGGCCTCGCAAGCGATACGCGCGAACGTAGCGCTGGTCATCTTCGGTTCCCGCCGCGCGCTCGATGCCGGCTAGCGTGTTGCGGATCGTCTCATGGACGTTCGGCGGTGCCCAAACGACCAGGTTGCCTCTCCCGGCGTCGAGCGCCACTTGTGCCTCGGGGACGATCCGCGCGAACAGTTCGACCAGCGGAGCGTGCTCGCCTTCTACCAATGGATAGACTTCGAGTTTGTACTTTAGCTCCGTCGGCTGTTCGGACTGCATCTGCACGATGGTCTGTTGAATGGCTTCGTGCTGCGAAGGGACCGTGATCACCAGCAGTTGATTCGTCCGCGCGTCGTGTACGATCCGCGCCGAGGAGAACAACGCCGCGAGCATTTCCAATGCCGCTTCCGGTTCGACCGAGCCCAGCGCGTGTACCTGGAACACCGGTTTCTCGGGTTCGGGCTTGGGTGGCTCAGGCTTAGGATCTTGCGGCTCGGGGATCGACTCGATGATCGCCTCGATGGCCATCATCTTGCCCGCCGTCTCGGTCACCACCAGTTGCTTCGTCTGCGGCAGCAGCACGCTTTTGCCGTAATCGCCCAACAGCGGTTCAATCTCGCTCTGCACCGCCTGGGGGTCGCGCTTGCCAATGGTGAACTTCACCGTGATCCATTCGAAGCGTCCACGCTCGCTCAACTCCTCCAGCGTGACGGTCGGCACGAGTTCGATGGGCAAGCCCGGCTCGAGTTCCAGCACGAGCAACATTCGCTCGCGGCGAATGAGCGTGTAACCCTTGGTGAGCAGAACACCGTTGAGCAGATCGATGGCTTCAGCCGGCGTGAACTCGCGCGTGTCGGTATAGTTGAACGTGCCCGGCGGTGGCGCGTCGAGCACCAGCGACAGGCCCGACTGGTCGGCAAACCAAGTGAGCACGTCGGCCCACGGCGCGAAGCGGAAGTTGAAACGAAGTTGTGGCAGCCGTGGTGTAGAGATCTCGGCGGCGAGTTCTGCCCAGGCAGTGCGCTGCTCGTCGGTGAGCAGGGCATCGAGTTCGGCTTCGGCGGCTGCGATTACCGCCGGCTGTTCTTCCGGCGTGGCCGCCTGGAGCGCTTCATCGCGGCGAGCCAGGATTTCGGAAACTTGCCCGCGTTGTTCGTCGCTCAGGCCCACGCTGTCAGCAATCTCCGGCTCGGCCAGGCGCAGCAGGCTCGGTTGACGAGGCCCGTCGCCCACAGCCTCGCCCGCGGGCGGTTGTCCGGGGCAATCCCGCCCAGCCATCGTGACGACCAACAGGCAGGCTGCGAGCCAGCGGGATGCTCGAAGACACCCGAGTCGGGCGCCGACCGCTGTGAAGCGGCCGCGCGAGTTGCAATCGGTATCCACCGTGGCCGATCTCCCCTGTTCCTGAGAGAAAACGATCGCTGTGGGGCGCGACGTGGCGACCCAAGTCGTTACGGTCCATCGTAGTTGGGCCACACCCGAGCGGCCAGACGAGCCCCGCCCGCCGGGCTGCCCGGGCTGGGGCGGGACAGCTTGCCCAGCGCGCCACGCATCGACAACGGCCCGGCTGGCCGCCACTTCACAGTACCGGGTATACATGCGGACAGCGGGCTCGGAGGGCCTTCTGAGAATTTTTGGGGAACGCGCGGAGCCACTCGGGCGTCCAACAGCATCGGGGCAAGTCCGCGGGCGACTGCGTTGCTGAAGAGGGGCGGCGGCGCGATCGGCTCGGCGGCAACCAATTGATCGAGAATCGCTTGGGGAGGCACACCATGACGAAAGCGCCGGCGCTCGCTCTGGCAGGCATGATGACCACTGTTGCCGCGTTCAGCGGCGCCCTGTCCGCTCCCCTGGGCCAACAGGAGAGCCGTCAGGCGGCTCAACAACTGCAACAGGCCGGCAACTTCCAAGAGGCTCTGGAAATCTACCGACGGCTGGTGGTCGACCGGGACGCGGACGTTGAAGACGTCGTCGCGTCGCTGCGGCACGCCGTCGAATGCCTCCACTCGCTGGGCCGCGTCGACGAGTTCGACGCACTGGTGGAAGAGACCATCGAAGAGCAGGCCGCGCGTTGGCAGGTGTTGGCAGCCGCCGCCGAGCACTATTTACACATCAATCATCAAGGCCAGATCGTGGCCGGCCAGTTCAACCGCGGAGATCGCCGCGGTGGCGGTCGCTGGGTTCATGCCACCCAGCGCGATCGCGTCCGCGCGCTGCAATTGATGTTCCAGGCCATGCCGCTCGCTGACGAAAACGCGGAGCCGGCTGAAGCGGGGCGGTTTTATTTCACTCTCGCGCATGCCGTACTGCACGCGCGCAGTCATAGCGAGGCCTGGCAACTCAGCGAGCTGACCGATCTCGAGACGCTGCCCGACTACGAAGAGGGCTGGTACCGCGGCGGTCGCAATCAGGGCGCGCCGGTCGATGACAAAGGCCACCCGCTTCTGCACGAGTTGCCCGAGAGCTTTGAGGCGGCCGCGACCGACGGCCAGCGCTGGCGCTTCGCCCTGCATCGGGCCGCCGAAACCGATCCGAACCGTGCGGCTGAAGCCGAGTACCGTTTCGCCCAATTCCTCTACACGCAATTCGGCGTCCACACGATGGGTCAATACGGCATCTTCTGGCGCGGAGCCGAGATGGACGCCGGACAGGTTGACGCCGCTGTCGAAGACGACGAAGAGCGCGATACCAGCGGCACCTACGCCCTGCACACCTTGCAGGACAACGAGACGATCGCCCGGCTGGCGATTGGCATCCGCCGCTTCGACCTGCCCGACGAGTTCAATTTCATACGCATCTTTGAGAAACTGGCCGCCGACCGGCGCGGCTCATATGCCGTCGCGTCGCTCGAGCAGTTAGCGGCCATTTACGAGAACCGCCGCCAGTATCCTCGCGCCGCCGACCACTGGCGCCGCGCGATCGAAGAGCATGGTCGTCAGAAGTACAGGCAGCAACGGCTCGACCAGATCGTCGGCAATTGGGGCCGCTTTGAGCCCCACGATCCACAGCCCGCCGGGCAAGGCGCCACCGTCGAGTTTCGCTTTCGCAACGGCGAGGAAGTCCAGTTCACGGCCTCGGAGATCCGTCTCGACGAGCTGATCGACGACGTGAAGGACTACCTGCGCGGCAATCCCCAACAGCTCGAGTGGCAAAAGCTCGAGTTGAATCAACTCGGTCACCGGCTGCTGCAGCAGAATCAACAGAAGTACATCGGGCGCCGCGCCGCGCGGTGGTCGCTCGAACTCCAGCCGCGACCCGAACACTACGACGATCGCCTGACGGTGACCACGCCGCTCTCCAAGGCCGGCGCCTACTGGCTCACCGCCAAAATGGCCGACGGCAACACGTCGCGCACCATCGTTTGGGTGCTCGATACGGTGCTCGTCGAGAAACGCAGCAGCGGCGGACCGCAGTACTTCGTCGCCGACGCTCAAACCGGGCAGCCGATCGCCGCCGCCAATATCGAACTGTTCGGTTACCGCCAGGAAAACGTCGAGGGCACGCGCCGTCACGTAGTCCGCACCAAGAACTTCGCGCTGAAGACCAACGCCGACGGTCTGGCCAAACCCGACGCCAAGCGACTCGACGACAACCATCACTGGCTGGCTGTTGCCCGCACGCCGCGTGGCGGTCTGGCGCTCTTAGGCTTCCATTGGATTTGGCACGGGGCCTACAACCGCGCATCGCTCGATGGCGTGAAGGTGCTGGCCGTCACCGATCGCCCCGTCTACCGACCCGAGCAGACGGTGCACTTCAAGTGCTGGGTGCGCCGCGTCCGCTACGACCACGAAGAATCGGCCTACGCGGGCCAGAAGTTCAATCTCGTGATCCACGATCCCGAGGGCAACGAGCTCTGGCGCGAGGACCACGTAGCGGCCGACGAGTTCGGCGGGCTGGCCGGCGAGATCGAGTTGGGCTCCGACGCGCGGCTGGGCGTCTACCGGCTGTCGGTCGAAGGCTACGGCGGCAACTCGTTCCGCGTCGAAGAGTACAAGAAGCCCGAGTTCGAGGTGACCGTCGAGGCTCCCGACGAACCGATCCGCTTGGGTGACGAGTTCACCGCCACGATCGGCGCCAAGTACTACTTCGGCTCGCCGGTGACCGAGGCGCAGGTCAAGTATCGCGTGATGCGCACGAGCGTCAGCGAGCGCTGGTACCCCTATGGTCCGTGGGACTGGCTGTACGGTCGCGGCTACTGGTGGCCGGGGGCCGACTATCGCTGGTATCCCGGCTGGCATCGCTGGGGCTGTATCGCGCCGCGCTGGGCGTGGTGGGGTTACTCGCCGCAGCCGCCGGAAATCGTGGCCGAAGGCGAAGCGGCTATCGGACCCGACGGCACCTACGAAGTGAAGATCGACACCTCGCTGGCCAAAGCGGCGCACGGCGATCAGGACCACCGCTACGAAGTGATCGCCGAAGTGTACGACGCCTCGCGCCGCACGATTGTCGGCACCGGCAGCGTGTTGGCGACGCGCAAGCCCTTCGACGTCACCGTCTGGGTCGATCGCGGCTACTACCGCGTGAGCCAGACCATCCATGCGCATGTTGCGGCCCGCACGCCCGACGGCAAGCCCGTCACTGGCGATGCTCAACTCACGCTGCTGCGCATCACCTACGACGACCAGCAGCAGCCGGTTGAAACGCCGGTCTCCACCTGGGAACTCACCGCCGACGCGCAAGGACAAGTTCAACAGGCCATCGACGCTTCGCAAGCGGGGCAGTATCGCCTCTCCTGCAAAGTGACCGACGAGGCCGGTCACGCCATCGAAGGCGGCTTCGTGTTCGTCGTGATGGGCGAAGGCTTCGACGGCCGCGAGTTCCGCTTCAATCAACTGGAGCTGGTGCTCGATCGACAAGAATACGCGCCCGGCGACCGCGCGGAATTGCTCATCAATACCGATCGGCCCGGCAGCACGGTGTTGCTCTACGTCCGCGCCGAGCAGGGCATCTATCCCGAGCCACAGGTCGTGCGGCTGGATGGCAAGAGCACGGTGGTGCCCATCGATGTGGCGAAGGACGACATGCCGAACTTCTTCGTCGAGGCGCTCACCATCTCCGACGGCGACGTCCATTCCGTCGTGCGGCAAATCATCGTGCCGCCCTCGGGCAAGACCGTGAACGTCGAAGTCGAGCCGTCGTCCGACGAGTATCTCCCGGGCGAACATGCCACCGTCCGATTGAAATTGACCGACGAGGAAGGCCGGCCGTTCGTCGGTTCGACGGTGCTGTCCGTCTACGACAAGTCGGTCGAAGCGATTGCCGGCGGAACCAATGTCCCCGAGATTCGCGAGTACTTCTGGAAATGGGTTCGCCACCACCACCCGCAGTCGACGCACAACGCCCTGCGGCATCTGTACAACCTCGTCCGCCAAGGACAGACGCCCATGGGCGACATCGGCGTCTTCGGCGGCACGGTCGTCGACGACCTGGCAACTTTGCAGGATCAAGGTGGTGGTGTACGCGAAGACCGCCGCAGCGACTTCTATGTACTTGGAAAGTCGACGAGCCGGGGTGCCAGCGTTACGGCGGGTCAAGCCATGCCCGCGGCCGAGGCTGCGGCGGACATGGCTCAGGCACCGATGGAGGGTCTGGCCGCCAACGGCCGTCTGGGCCTCCAGGGAGATCCACTGGTCGAGCCAACCGTGCGCCGCGAGTTCGCCGACACGGCGTTGTGGGTTGCCGCTGTATCGACAAGCGACGACGGCACCGCCGAAGTCGAGCTCGACATGCCGGAGAATCTCACCGCCTGGATGATTCGCACCTGGACCATCGGTCACGGTACGCGGGTGGGGCAAGGTTCGGCCGAGGTCGTCACCCGCAAGAATCTGCTGGTGCGCTTGCAGGCCCCGCGGTTTTTCGTCGAGACCGACGAAGTCGTGCTCTCGGCCAACGTGCACAACTATCTGGAGACGGACAAGGAAGTGCAGGTGTCGCTGGAGCTCGACGGTTCCGCGCTCGCGCCGCTGACAGATGAAGAGACCGTGCGCGCCGTCAACGTGCCCGCCGGCGGCGAAGTCCGCGTCGACTGGCGCGTGCGGGCCGAAGAGGAAGGCGAAGCGGTGGTCCGCATGTTGGCTCGCAGTGACGAAGAGTCGGACGCCATGGAACAGCGTTTCCCGGTGCTCGTCCACGGCATGTTGCGGACCGAATCCCTGGCCGGCGCGCTGCGTCCCGACGACACGAGCGCCCGCTTCGACATCACCATTCCAGAAAAGCGCCGTCCCGAACAATCGCGGCTGGAAGTCCGCTACTCGCCGTCGCTGGCCGGCGCGATGGTCGACGCACTGCCCTATCTGGTCGATTACCCGCACGGCTGCACGGAGCAGACGCTCAATCGCTTCCTGCCCACGGTCGTCGTGCAGAAGATCCTGCTCGACATGAATCTCAACCTGGAGGACATCCGCCAGAAGCGAACCAACCTCAACGCGCAAGAAATTGGCGATGATCGGCAGCGAGCCGAGGGGTGGGGACGTCGCGGCAAGCGGGACGTGAATCCGGTCTTCGACGAACAGGAAGTGCGGCGGATGGTCGAAACCGGACTCGATCGGCTGACGGAGATGCAGCTCAGCGATGGTGGCTGGGGTTGGTTCTCCGGCTGGGGCGAGCATTCCTGGCCGCACACCACGGCCACAGTGGTGCACGGCCTGCAAGTCGCGCAGCAGAACGACGTGGCCATCGTGCCCGACGTGCTCCAGCGCGGCATCGACTGGCTTGTGGCGTATCAAGCCGAGCAGCTTGCCAAGCTCATCCAGTGGGAAAAGACCAAGGGCAAGCGTGGCAAGCGGTACGCCGACGATACCGACGCGCTGGTGTACATGGTGTTGGCCGATGCCGACGTGATGGAAGCCGGTATGCGCGAGCGGCTCTACCGTGATCGCAATCAGCTTTCGCTCTACGCCAAGGCCATGTTCGGCCTGGCGCTCCAGACGCAAAACCGCGAGCAAGAGCTGGCCATGATCCTCCGCAACCTCGAGCAGTACGTCGAGCAGGACGAGGAGAATCAGACGGCTTATCTCCGTCTGCCGGCCGAACGTTGGTGGTGGATGTGGTACCACGGCGAGTCCGAGACGCACGCCTACTACCTCAAGCTACTGGCGCGGACGAACCCGGAAGGCGAACTGGCTTCGCGGCTGGCCAAGTACGTGATCAACAATCGTCGCCACGGCTGGTACTGGGATTCGACGCGCGATACGGCCCTGTCGATTGAGGCTCTGGCCGACTACATGCGGGCCAGCGGCGAGACGACGCCCGAGATGACCGTCGAGGTCTACGTCGACGGTGAGCTGCAAAAGGCCGTCGAGATCACGGCGGCCAACCTGTTCGACTTCGACAACGTGCTGTTGTTGACCGGTGACGAACTGGCCGCCGGGCTGCACACCGTCGAGCTCCGCAAACGCGGCATCGGACCGCTGTACTACAACGCGTACACGACCAACTTCACGCTGGAGGACCACATCGAAGCCGCCGGGTTGGAGATCAAAGTCGCCCGCCGCTTTTTCCGGCTGGTCGAGATCGACGCCGAGCAATCGGTCGAAGGCGGTCGCGGACAAGTGGTGCGGCAACGCGTGCAGAAGTATCGCCGCGAAGAGCTGGTGAATCTCGAATCGGTCCGCAGCGGCGACCTGATCGAAATCGAGCTGGAGATCGACAGCAAGAACGACTACGAGTACTTAATCTTCGAAGACCGCAAAGCGGCCGGCTTCGAGCCGGTCGAGGTTCGCAGCGGCTACACGGGCAACGAGCTGGGAGCCTACGTCGAGTTCCGCGACCAGCACGTGGCGTTCTTCGTCTCGCGGTTGCTCCGCGGCAAGCACAGCGTTTCGTATCGCCTGCGGGCTGAAGCGCCGGGCAAGTTCAGCGCGCTGCCGACGTTGGCGGCGGCGATGTACGCGCCGGAATTGGTCGCCAATTCTGACGAAATGAAGATCCGCGTGGAAGACCGTCCCGTCGTGGCTACCGAACCGAGCGATGCCGAGCGGCAATGAGCACGGTTACGGCGCGGCGGATTCTTCGACTTCAGAGTCGACCTGTAAGAACGTCGGCTCTGAAGGAATGCGTCGCAAACGTGGTCGGTCTTCGGTGCCCTCCACGAGATAGAACTCGATCGGATTGTCCCCCGGGCGAAACGAGTGCTCGGGCACGAGCGCGTTGAACCCGTAAACACCGGCACCTTGCGCGAATGTCGGCACCACGGCTCGAATCGTTCCCTGCGTGGCGACTGCCAGCCGCGGAGGTTCGGCAACCTGGCGCTCGACCGTGAGATTTCCGATCAAGAAGGCCGGCACCAGTTGACCGCGATTCCGCTCGGCATACTTCGTCAGCAAGTCTCCAAAGCTGAGCATCGTGCTATCCAACTCGATGCGATAGCCGCTCGCCCGCGGCCCGCCGGCGTCGACGCTCGTTCCGACCAAATCGCCAAACGGCCCATAGCGGAACAGCCCGTCGGGCTCGCCCCAATGCGGGAACGACTCCAGCTTGTGCGCGAGCGTCTCGTACTTGGCCTCGGGATCGTTGTCGTACCGCAGTCGTTGCCCCGATTGGTTCTCGATCGACTTGTCGGGTCGAGGCTCATCCCACTCGTCAAGCGCTGAGCGGCCATCGACATCCCAGGGCAGGTCGACTGCGAGCACATCGGCCATCGTCGGCAGCACGTCGATCGTCTCGACGTTGCGATCGTCGATGATGGCTTCGCGCTGGCCGGGTGCCTTGATCAAGAGAGGGACCGCCAGCACGTCGTAGGGGTGATCGGTCCGCGCCGGATCGCGACGCGCCTCGTCGGGCCAGAAGCTCTCACCATGATCGGCCGTGACGACCATCAAGGCGGAGTCGTAAAGGTCGAGTTCCTGCAGTCGCTCGATGAGATCGCCGAGCAGCCGGTCGGCAAGTTGCGTCTGCAGCAAGTGCCGCTGATAGGCGAACAGCACCAGCCAGGGAATGTTTCCCCAGGTCATGGTCTGCGCATCGAGGCCCGGCGTGTGTTCGTAGTTGGGCACCACATACAGCTTGCCCGACGGCAAATGCACGCACGGATAGTGCGGCAACAGAATGTGCATGAAGTGCACCGGCGGCCGCTCGGTGGGCTCGATCGAGTCGACAAACTGCGCGAATCGCGCCGGGCGGCCGAGGTGCGATTCTCCCGCCTTCGTGCGGATTTCTTCGTGCGACAGCCCGAAAAAGTTCTTCCACGTGTCGGTGATGGCCGGCAGCCGCGTGGTCAGCGCGTCGGGCAATAGCACGTGCAGATAGACAATCGACAAGTCGACGCCCAGCGCCTGCAGTCGCGCCGGCAGGTTCGCATCTGCCAGCGCTGCCCGATCGGCCGAATCGGTTTGCGGACACAGCAGCGTCACGTCTTCGTACACGTTCAGCTCGTAGCTACCGCCCAGCAGCGTGAAAAGGTTGTAGGGGTGGTCGCGAATCGTGGGCAACTTGCGATGATCGGGATAGTTGCCCGTCAGGATGGCGGGCACGGCGTGGCCGGTCAGTTGATGCACGGCCGTGGCGTTGCGGTACCAGGTCGCATCGGCCGCCAGTGCCGCGAAATTCGGAAACAGCCGCGCGTCGATTTCCCGCTCTGCATTCATCAGGGACACGACCGGCAGGCCATCGAAGATGACCATCACCACCGGCGCGTCGCTGTTGACCGGCGCGTACATCGCTTGGGCGTCGACCGGCGCGGCGAGCAGCTTGCGCGTCGACTCGCGCGCGAGGAACACGCCCGGCACGACCAGCCAGGCGATGGCGAGTATCGAAAGAAACATCCGCGCCGGGTGCCAATTGGCGTAGAGGATGGCAACTCCCACGCCACAAGCAACGCTTAGCGCCATCGCCAGCCACCACAGGCTCACGGCGCCGCTCAGCGGAGGTAGGACGATTACTCCGGCCAGCAAGCCGACGAGCGCCAGGTGAACGTACCAGCCGCCGCGCGCGCTGAACATGCGAGCCAGCAGGTCGCAAGTGATCAGCAGTGCCGGAACAACAAGTACCAGCACTACGACGAGAACTAGTATCTCGGTGGCCCCCGCGCGATGTGCGACGAGAAACGTCGGATAGCGCGCCAACAAATCGAACAACGGCTGAGCAAATGCCAGCACGGCGAGCCCGCCCACGTGCAGAAACTGCTGAGTGGCCGTGATCGGGAAGCGGCCATTGCCGGGCGCGGCATCAGCCGGCGCGGTTGCGGGGCCGGCGGGCTTGGGCGTCGAAGAGCTGTCTTGTGCCAAAGTGAATCGCTGAAATTCAGTGGATGAGCTGTGCCGTCTCGAGGCGTCGGGCCGCAACACCCTGCGGCGCCCGCGTCAGCATCTTCAGGATAGCCTCTCGACCGACAGGCGGCGATGTCGCCCAGCCGTAACGCGTCAATGGCCAACACCGTTCGTCGACTCAGCACATCGCCGGTCGATTGTTGTGTCGTTAAGGCGACTCTGGCTCCAGGACAGCTAACCGTTCAATGTGCATCCACTCGGGCGTGAACGACAGGGCATCGAGCGGCTGCCAGCCGATTTGCAGGGCAACGATCCGCGGTTCCGATGGATCGCTGTTCTGAGCCTGGCGAGCGAAGACGCGTTCGAACCAGGGATCGTCAAGCCCCCGCGCGCTGAGCAGCACATGGCGGAGCTCACCATCGGGCGGGACGTCGAAGGCGTGGGCGAACTGCGTGCCATCATCCAGCACATACGACATCACGCCTCGGCCGGGTTTGCCCAGCGGAAACGTCATTGTCGGCGCGACGCGAAACGACATCGCGAACAAGTCGCTCGCCCGGCAGTGCGCTTCGCGCAGATCGAACTGCACGCCCCGCCAGCCTTCGCTGGCCGAGCCGCCCGGTTGGAACTGGCGGCGGGTCTTTTGGCCAAGGTCCCGCTCGCTCCAGGTGAGCGGCACCGCTGCCGGCTCTAGGATTGCGAATCCCGGACGAGCCGGTTCGCGCAGTTCGTAGTTCTCCAGCAAGAGGCGAAAGATCGCGCTGTTGTGCGTGACGAAGGGTCGCCCCGCGAGGGGTACGGCTTCCCGGTAGACGAGCACTGGTACCCGTTCATCCCGCAGGTGCGCGGCGGTTTCGTCTTCAAGCGAGCCCAGCGCGCCTTCGGCGCACTGCAGCGTGAAACACGGATTCCGCTTGTCGGCCAACAGGTTCAGCATCGTGCCGTAGGGCCAAACGAACACGGAGTTGTCAGGCAGTTCCCGCAGGGCCTCCGCCGCCGCGCTCAAGGTTGGGTCGGCAACGTTCGTGTGGGCCGCGCGCAAACTCATTCGCCGGGCATGCGCCAAACGCTGCATCCAGCCTCCGCGGTACTCCTCTGTGAAAGCAAACGGCGCGAGCACGACTGCAGCCAGCGCCGCGCTGGCCAGTGGCCAGCGACGCGGGACGCTATTGGTACCCGTTTGCTCTGACGCATCCCCTTCCGAAAGATCGTGAGCCCTGCGGCGACCCGCCAGGTACCCCGGGGCCATGCAGCCGATCACGAAGGCCGCCGGCATCACACCACGGTAGAGATGGCTCCAGTCGCTGCGCGTCAGCGGGTAGCGGAGCAAGACGGCGGCGAAGCAGACGGCGGCCAGCATCACCCACCACCGGGAGCGATGCTCCGCAGATGAACCCCGCGAGGTTCGCGCGTCGTAGAGCAGCGCGATCCCCGTGGCGATGATCGCCGCGGCCGCGAGGCACCAAGCAGCGTAAACGCCCGCCGCAGCCGGAGCGGCCTGTTCGAGTCCGTACGCGCGGGTGAGTGTGAGCAAGTTGGAGAGGTAATTCACCCAGCCGGGAACGAGTCGGCTGGCGCCGACGAAGCACACACTACCGGCCAGCACGGCAGCACCGGTGGGCAGCACACGTAGGATCACACAGCGTCGTTCGTTTGCGCCCATCAGGCGGCTCGCCACCACGATGGCCGCAGCGTAAGCCAACAACGACACCACGCCCACGACGCCAAAGTCAAACGAGTAGAGCATCATCAGCGGCGGCGTGATGGCCCATAGCGCCGGCGTGGCGAAGGCTGCGAAGCGGCGACAGTTCATCCACCGCGCGAACGCCGCGCCGCACAGGCCCACCAGCGTCAAGCCTCCCATCGGCTTGAGATGCCCGGCGTGAAACTCGGTCGGCGCGACGAGCAACAGCGTCCACGCCAGCAAGAGTCCCCGACGCCAACCCCGAGGAGTACCGACTAACCCCAACAGGAGCCAGCATCCGAGCAGGGAAAGCACAACCTCGGGCGTATCGTGCCACCGCGCGATCGTGGCCAGGTCGCCCGTTTGGGGCCAGTAGGCCGCCGAGTGCAGCCATTGATAAAGCGGGCCGTAGGTATAAACGAAGTCGCGCCCGCTCAATTGGCTTTCAGCCAGAAGCGCCGGCATGCTGTACTGCCACGATCGATCCAGCAGCCGAAACGTGCTGACCGGTTGTTCGGCCATGTACGCCTGGCTGGGAAGCGCGATCAGCAGACAAGCCGCCGCGACAGCGATATCCAGCCACAGGCTGCGCCAGTCGTAGGCAGTCTGATGGGGAGCCTCGTTCATCAATTACCGTTCGCTGGGGCAACTATCCTGCTGCGTCGGATTGCGAAGGCGATCGCGTCTCTCGCGCCCAGACCTCGTAGCTCGTCGGCGACTCGGCCAACGCGAAACCGGCACTTCGCAATTCGGCGCGTGCATCATCGATCCACGGCGCCGTCGTGTCGATGCAGACCACCGCCAGACCGTCGTACGCGCTGAGGGCCTGAGCGAACCGTTCCCGCGTCGGCGTGGGGCAATTGCCCCCGCTCACATAAGCAGACAGCCAACGCCGGCGATTCACTTCCTCCGGACCCAGTTGTCGGTAATAGGCCCTCAAGTAATTGGGCCGCAGCGCCAATGGTCGCGGATGATGGTGAAACGACGTGACCCAGGAGGAGACAACCTCGGGCGCGACGTAGTGCGCCTCGCCGCCCGCCGCCCCGCAGATGGCTGCCGCCGCGGGATAGCGGTCGTCGACTTTGCGTGTCGGCCAGCCGAGGTAGGTGTCGTTCTCAGGGCTGAGTGTGCTTCGTCCCGGAACGACCAGCAGATAAATCGCGAAAGCTCCGGCCACGACCAACAGCCGGTCGCGGCTCGGGAAGCTCTGCGACAACAGCCACAAGGGCGAGACTAGCACCATCGCCATCAGCATGGGAGCCGGCGCGACCCACAAGACGCGCCAGTACGTGGCGAACGACGTGGGATGGCTGGCGGCCCACATCGCCGTCAGCGGATTGAAGAAGAGCAGCCAACAGCCCAGCGTGCCGATCAACGCGTACCGCCGCGACAAAAGCGTCGGCAGCAGACACCAACCCGCGCTGAGCACCCACAGCGCGAACAGCAGATCGACTTGGCTGCCGTACACCTTGCGCACGACATAGCTCATCAGGTAGGTGTAGTCGGTGGGGTGCAACACTTGCTCCTGCCAGTTGGCCGCCGTTTGCGGCGTGTGTTGCCCAGCCGGGAGGAGCACCGCGACCACCAGCACGGGATACGCTGCCGCCGCGACGACGGCGACCAATCGACGGCTGCGTGTTGCGCTGGGGTTCCACAAGGCCGCCGCCGATAACCCCGCCACCGCTGGTGCCACGACAATACCTGTGGGATTGGCTCCCACGGCGAACACCAGGCTCGCACCGAGCAGCAGCCAACTGGTCCACCTTCCCGTGCGCATGACCTCGATGGCATACGCGCTGGCCAGCGGCAGCAGAATCATCAACAGCACCGTGCGCCCCTGGTGCATCCGCACCAGTGACATATTGCCGTACGAAGTCGGAGCAGCGCCGTCCATCACGAGCACGACGATCAGCGCACCCAATACCCAGGGCCAATGCCGGGGCACGAGCAGTCGCAGCAAGCGCGCCCAGGCCAGCGGCATCAAGATTGCGGCCAGTGTCGCCAGTCCGAAGTGCATGAAGTCGATCGCAGGAATTCCCCACCAAGCCGCGGCGCCGCCGGCCAGCAGTTCCAGCGACAACACGCGGTAGTACGTCGGTAGGACGGCCGCGTCGTCCAGTCCGAAAACAGGATCGAATCCGTAGAGCGCGCGTTGGGGGTAGTCGGCCGTTCCGGTCGCCAGCGCGAGATAGTACGCGTCGTCGATATTCGGGCGATTGGCGGCCAGCGTGATCGCCACGCACAGAACAGCTAGGGCCCACAACGCCAACTCGGGCGCCTGGCCAGAGAGCGGCCGCGCGGGAGGTTCCACCGGCTGCCACTGCGACACCAGGCCGATGAGCAGCGTCGGGACAATCAAACACCAGACCAGCCGCACGTCGCCGGTCACGGCGTAGACACCACAGACCAACAATCCCGCGATGGCGGCCATCCACCGCGCGCGCCCCTGAATCAGATCCGGCGGACGGTCGTGGGCTTCGACTTGATGCGTCCCCCCAGCGCCACCAGCGCGAGACCGAGCGACGATCCACACGCCGCCGGCCATGACGAGCAGACCGGCGGCCAGCCATGCCAAAGCGTTGAGGTTGCCGCCCAGCAAGACCGTGATGTGGCAGGCGAGCGTCCACATCGCCCCGGCCACACAGGCGACGTCGCCGACGACGAGACTCAAAGGCCGCCGCAGTGGTTCATCGCCTGTGGTGGATGGAGACGCCTGCATAGATGGTGGTCTGCGTGGAGGCGCCGGCGATTAGCGACGCAATTCGGCCAGATAGAGGATGCGGCGTCCCCCGGCCATCTCGATGCGGTCGACGATCTCGAATGCCCGGCCGAGCAACTGCTCGAAGTGCTCGCGCGTGTAGTCAGCATAGATGTCGTCTTTGTTGCGCAGCAAAGACTGCGTTTGCGGGTCGTCCTTCGTCACGAACTCGACGATGACTGCCGAGTCGAGGCTGGCCAGCCACTCGACGATGTCGGCCAGCGGCAGATTGGCGGAAATTGAAAGATGGTGTACCAGCGCCAGGCACATCGTGAGCGAGGGTGTGCCGCGGGCGGGCAAGGCGCGTCGTTCCTGTCCCCGCCAGCCCAAGTTCGGCGAAGGATCGGCCACGTTGACGCACAGCGGCAGAATGCGTTCTTCGCCTTCGCTCTTCAAACTCTGATAGAGCTGCTCGACGGCCAGGTGATCGGAGTCCATCGCCACGACGTAGCCACCCTGTTCGGCCGCCAATCGCGCGAAGTCGCCCGTGTTGCAGCCGACGTCCCACACCAGATCCCAGCGGCGGCGCGTCAGCGCGCGCTCGACAAATCGTCGCTTGGCCTGTGCGTCGGCCCGTTCGTAGCTGTCGTCGGCCGAGTACGTCGACCATTGCGAGCGGCCTGGGTTCCACTTGAGTCGTTCGATCAACTTCCGCAGTCCGCGCACGTTGGCCTTGATCAGTTCTTTGCTGAAGCCGGCATCGCGCAACTCGCGGCGCACATCTTGTTGATCCGACTTGCCGCCGCCTTGCAGCCGAGCGTGCAGATACACATGCCGCAGCACGCCGGGTCGCAAACGATCGCGCGCGGACATCAAACGATCGCACTGCGCGGGCGAAATCCCATCGATGCTCCCGCGCAGCCAGGGCTGAAAATCGAGTCCCTTGTAGGCTTGCAGCAGCAAGGGGTAAAGCTGCAACTCACAGAACTGCCGATAGCCGGTCCAGGGCGTGCCCGGCTCCAACTGTGTGAACGACGCGACATCGATGAACACGGGCCGCGACCCGAGCCATTGCACATTGTAGGGCGTGGCGTCTTTGAGCGTGAAGCCCTCGTCCAGCGCCGCACTGAGCAACTCAAGCTGCAACAGCGCCGCATCCTGCAACATGCCGAATGTCCATTCGTAGGGATACGACACGAAGGGAATACGACGATGTTTGAGCACGCCGGCCCAGGGTTCACCACCCTCAGGCGGCGGTTCGTCCAGCGTCACTTGCTCGGTCGGAATGACCAAACCGCGACGCGCGAGTTGGTCGAAAAACGGGCTATCCGCAACGGCCTGCCACTGGGACAGCGCGTCCGCGTTGAGCGCACGATACACGCCGCCGGCCCGATGAAAGACGCGGCTCGTCCGGTCGCGAAACGAACCGCTGTCGAACTCGTGCGTCATGAGCGTTCGGAGGAAGCCGCGGCCGATGCTAGTGGAGCGTCAGCCCAATTCACTCGGGCGACGCGAAACGATCGCCAAAGACGCAAGTGCTTTGGCGCAAACAACAACCTAGTGCTCCGGCGAACGGTTCCACCTCGAAGACCAAGTGTTGACGGAGCACTATTGCTCGGCGTCACCCGGTTTCTGCCGGCGAGTCGTGAACATTGCGGTGATGCGGTTCCAATACAGCTTGGCGGCCACACCCACCGCCGCGATGCCGCCCAGGAGAATCTGCAGCAACATGCTGCCCGAGCCCGGATCGAGATACGCTACCACCGCACCTCCAAAGCCCGATAACATGCAAGCGGCCATGTGGAACATTCTCGGCTCCCGATCATCGCCACTCGGGCACTACTGGCTCGCGCGATCGTCGCCAGCCAGATTGGTGCAAAGAGGCGAGTCGACGAAATCGAGAATACGCTTGCCGTCGCCCCGTCGCAAGCGCCCGGTTCCGGAAGGGTCGATTATGGCGAAGACACCGGCTGCCTTGTCTCGCTCGAGCATGGCACCATCCCTGCGAAAGCCACTCGTGAAATGACCTCGCTCGCGACGCTGCTCCTCATCACGCTGGGCGTCATCGCCGGATTGATGCTCCTGCTCTGGCTGCTGAGCCTCTACCTGCGCGACGCCAGCATCGTCGATCCCTTCTGGGGGACCGGGTTCGCCGTGACGGTGTGCGTTGCACATGCGGTGGCACGACCCGATGACTTCCGCCCACTGCTGGTCACCCTCTTGACGACCATCTGGGGTCTTCGGCTTTCGCTTTACTTGCTCGTTCGCAACTGGGGGCACGGCGAAGACCGCCGCTATCAGGCCATGCGCAAGCGGTTCGGGCCGAAGTTCCCGCTCATCAGCCTCGGCTACGTGTTCGGCTTGCAAGGGCTGATCATGTGGATCGTCTCGATGCCCACCGTCGCCATACAGATTCCGGCAGATCCCCTGCCGTGGTCGCGCGCGCTGGGCGTCGTCGGTATCGCGCTGTGGATCGTGGGATTCCTGTTCGAATCGGTGGGTGACTATCAACTGGCAAGATTCAAGCGAGACCCGGACAACAAAGGTCGCGTGCTGAACACCGGACTGTGGCGCTACACGCGACATCCCAACTACTTCGGCGACTTCTGCGTATGGTGGGGGCTCTATATCATCGCCGCCGCCGGCGGTTACTGGTGGACGTTCTTCAGTCCCGCGTTGATGTCGTTCTTTCTCATCCGCGTCTCGGGAGTTCCCATGCTGGAACGGACCATCACAGATCGCCGCCCGGAGTATCGGCAGTACATCGAAACGACCAACGCCTTTTTCCCTGGCCCGCCAAGAAAAACGGCCGCTTGATCCGCCGTGCAATCACTCGTGAGCGTTGCCCGGCGACACCTCCGCTGCTAGTGTTGCAACCGTGTTTGCGACGCGCGGTGAAGAGCTGCGAAACGTCCCGCGTGCCAGATGAGAAACAAGAGAGGGAATGCATCGATGATCGCGCGCACGCTGGGTTTGACTATCGCGCTCACCTGGGCCGTTCCTGCTTTGGTTGCGGCTGGCGAACTCGAGCTCGTCTCGGCGCGAAAGATTTGGGACGCGGCCCCGCACAACGCGTTCACCGATCTGGTCCGCTACGAAGATCGCTGGGTTTGCGTCTTTCGCGAGGGGCAGGGGCACGTCTCGCCCGACGGTGCCGTGCAGGTGCTGGTCTCTGCGGAGGGCGACACGTGGGAGTCGGCCGCGCGGCTGACTTCCGAGACGGCCGATCTCCGCGATCCGAAGATTTCCATCACGCCCGATGGACGGCTGATGCTCACCGCTGCCGGAGCACTTCACCAGCCCGCCGACGCGCGGCATCAGACGTACGTCTGGTTCTCTGAAAACGCTGGCGATTGGAGCGAGCCCGAGCCTATCGGCGATCCGAACTTCTGGCTCTGGCGCGTGGCGTGGCACGACCGCCAGGCGTACGGCGTCGGCTATTCGACGGGCCCGGACATGCCCCGCAGCACGCGGCTCTATCGCAGCAGCGATGGTGTGGACTTCGAGCGGCTGGTGCCGACGTTGTTCGATGCCGGCTACGCCAATGAGACCGGGCTGTTGTTCTTGCCCGACGACACGGCGCTGTGTCTCTTGCGTCGCGACGGCGACGACAACACAGCGCAGCTCGGGCGTGCGGCGCCGCCCTATACCGACTGGGAGTGGACTGATCTCGGTGTCCGCATGGGCGGACCAAGCTTGATCCGACTGGATGATGGACGCTTCATCGCGGTCGTCCGCCTCTACGACGGCAAGGTTCGCACTTCGGTCTGCGAGGTCGATCCACAAGACGGCACAGTGACCGAGCAACTAGCGCTGCCTTCCGGCGGCGATACGAGCTACGCCGGACTGCAACTGCACGACGGCCTACTCTGGATCAGCTACTACGCATCCCACGAAGGCCGCACCAGCATCTACCTCGCCAGGGTGCGACCGTAGCAACACGTCCTAGCTCTACACCCGCTTGCTCAATCGTTCGGCCAGGCGATCGAGGGCCTGGCTGCGATCTTCCAGTCCGATGTGTGCCTGAATCAGGCTCATCTGTCCGCGATCGGCGAGCGCCGATTTGAGTGCCGCGTCGAAATCGCCTTCGGTGCGGACTTCGTAGCCGCGGCCGCCGCCCAGCACCTCGGGCAGCTTGTGATAGTTCCAGGGATGAATGTCGTTGAATTCGCCGGGGTGTAGGAAGCGCTCGGTGCCGTAACCCTTGTTGTCGAGCACGATCACGATCGCATCGAGCCCCAGCCGCACGATGGTTGAGAGCTCCATGCCCGTCATCTGAAACGCCCCGTCGCCGACCAGCACGATCGGCCGCAAATCGGGTCGCGCGATGCTGGCGCCGAGTGCCGCCGGAACGGCGAAGCCCATCGAAGTGTAATACGCGGGGCTCAAGAACTCCGTCCGCTGTTTGGCGGTCAGCTCGGTCGCTCCGAACAGCGCGTCGCCGACGTCGGCGATCACCATCGTCTGCTCGTCGACGCTGTCGTCGAGTCGGGCAATCAGGCGGCTGATGGTCAGCGGGGCATCCGGCTCGACCGTAAACTTGCCCTGCTCGGGTCTCTTGGGCAACTCCCGTCTTGGCGGGCTGAGCTGCCGCCCGGCAAGTTGGGTAATGAAGTCTTCCAGCACCACGTCGTGATAGTGGTGGTGCCGAATCCGCAACTGTTCGCTGGTGGCGTAGATGCACTTGGCCGGATCGAGGTTGGCCGTGTAAATCCCCAAGTTGATGTCTGTCATGAACGTGCCCAACAGCACGACGCAGTCGCTCTCTTCGACGAAGCGCGTCACCTCTTCGCGGCCCATGGCACCTTCGTAGAGACCGATGTACAGCGGATGGTTCTCGCGGATCACGCTCTTGCCCAACAGCGTCGCCGCGATGGGAATCCCGGCGCGTTCGGCCAACGCCAACAACTGATCCTGCAGCGCGAAGCGGTGAATCTCGACGCCGGCGATGATCACCGGACGCTGGCAGCGCGACAGCAATCCGGCGGCTTCTTCAACCGCTTCGGCTAAAGCGTGCGGTTCGCTCTCCGCGCGGCTCACGGTTGGCTGATGCGGCACGTCGGGCACGACTTTGACCATGTCGCGAGGAATCTCGATGTACCCGGGACGCTTGTAACGGGCGACCGCGTCCAGCACGCGATCGATTTCGCGGAAGGCGATGGCCGGATCGTTCACCTCGGTGCCGGCCACGCAGATTTTTTCGAACACGTCGTACTGCGTGCGGAAGTCGCGGACCATGTGATGCAGCAGAGGCTGGTTGCCCCGCTCGCTCAAACCGGGCGAGCCGGTGATCATCACCAC
>CALKYM010000061.1 GCA_938003525.1 uncultured Planctomycetales bacterium
CAGGCTGTCCTGCGCACGGGCGACGAGCACCATGATGCCGGCTGCGGCGAGCCGCGCCATGTTGAAACAGAATCCCGCCCCGGTGCCTCGCAACCAAGTTGGGAACAGCTCAGGGAAATAAACGGCATAGCCGGCGTGCATGCCGAGCGTGAAAAAGCCGAACACGGGCAAGGCACAATAGAGCACAACGGCCGAAACGCTAGGGTCGAGCGCAAACAGCCCTGCCCCCCCTGCGAGACCGCCCAGGTGAAAAACCAGGAATGCTCCCCGGCGTCCCAGCATCTCGCTGAGCGGGCCGAACGACACCAGCCCGATGCCGCCACCTGTGGTGACGAGAAACATACCGAGCATTTCCCAGTTCTTGATCGACTTCTTGTCCGCGGCCCTGAACTCGATCTCGGTGCCTGACATACCGGCGTATTTTGGCGCCTGTTTCAATTCCTCGACGCGGTGTTCGCCCAACATGTCCTTGCCGTAGACGTGCACGCCCCAGAACGTCGCCAGACCGACGGTGGCCAAGCTCACACCCACCAGCGTGTGCCGCAGCAGATGACCGCGAAACAGGGCCACGAGATTGTCCGCCGAGCGAGTCTTGCGCTGTGCGGCGTCGGCGCGGGCCCTCTGCCAGCTTTCCGGTTCCTTCAGCCGCCAGCGGATGAGGAGAATGAGCACCGCGGGCACGGCGCCGAGCACGAACCCCCACCGCCAGCCCAAGTTGGCATTGCCCACGACGAAAACGCCGGCGGCGATGGCCAGATACGTGCCGAAGACGCTCGACGCGTGAAAGATCGACAGCGACCACGCCCGAGCGCGGGCCGGCATCACTTCGGCAACCAGCGCGCTGGCGACGGCCCATTCGCCTCCCACACCCATGGCCACGAGAAACCGCAGCGCGGCCATGTGCCACCAGCTTTCGGCCAGCGCCGAAAGACAGGTGAAAGCCGAGTACATCAGTATCGTGTAGCTCAGCGTGCGCCGCCGGCCAATGCGATCGCTGAGCACGCCGAACAAGACGCCGCCCAGAGCGCCACCCACCAGGAAGGCGCCGAACGTGAGCTTGTTATAGGCGTCCACTTGTGCCGCTTCCGTGCCCTCGGGCACGAGTTGCGGCATGGCCTCGTTCATGCTGGCGACGAATATCTGGCCCTCGAAAACGTCGAACACCCAACCCAGCGAGGCCACGATGAGCACGAACCACTGGTAGCCGGTAACGCCGGCATACCAGGGCAAGTTCTGCGTGTCGGCTGTCGTGCTGGAGGGCGACTCGTCGCGATTCATGCATCCTGCCCGCGATTGCCGGGCGTGGCATCCCACGCCGCGCCGAAAATCTCGTGGCCCATGTCTGAGTAGGGATTGCGAAAGCTCTCCTGCCAGACGCCCACGCCGGCCGTCGCGCAATGTGCCCCAGACAGGGCCGCGGCCGCGAGTTGCCGCGCGTTGCGTAGGGCGGCCGCGATGATCTGCGTCGGGTAACCATGCGTCTCGAGCATGGCGGCGATCTCCGGAATCAGTTGCTCGGCATCGTCGCCGTGCGCTTCTCGCCAGCCGACAAACGGGCTCACATACGTGGCTCCGGACCTTGCCGCGTGCCAGGCCTGCGCGACGCTGAACACGAGCGTGCAATTGGTGCGAATGCCCTCGTCCGCCAAGGCTCTCAACGCCCGAAAGCCCGCTTCGCTGGCGCCAATCTTCACCACGAAGTTGGGGGACCGGGCCGCCAGCGCCCGGCCGGCTTCGATCATGGCACGCTGATCGGTCAGGCGCGGATCGACTTCGACGCTGACGGGCAATTCGGTGCCGCTGACCAGATCGGCGATCTGCGCGAGCGTGGCATCCAGCGGCTGGCCTGCATCGCGCACATGCCGCGGATTGGTCGTGACGCCGTCGATGTCCCAGGCCTCGATGGCCGAACGGATTTCATCGACACGTGCACTGTCGAGAAACATTTCCATCGGCGCACCTCGTCGTGACGCGTGGCGTGGTTCAATCGAGCCAACATTGTGACGGCGGCGAATTGCGATGTCGAACGCATTCTGAGATTATGGCGCCGCGCGAAGACTGAAGCCTGTGAGGTGTTTGATGGCAGACGTTCGATTCGGGTTGGTGGGATATGGCGCATGGGGCTCGCACCATGCGGCGGCCATCGCACAGACAGCCGGCGCCAAACTCGCCGCAATCGTGTCGCGCAGCGAAGCGTCGCGCGAGACGGCCCGGCGCGATCACCCCGACTGCGACGTGTGCTCCGACTATCGCGAGCTTGCCGCGCGCGAAGATCTCGACGTGATCGACGTCGTCGTTCCCAGCGATCTCCATTTCGAAGTGGCCAGCGCTATGCTCGAAGGCGGGAAGCACCTGCTGTTGGAAAAGCCGATGGCGCTGACGCTGGCCGACTGCGATCGCCTCATCGAGCTGGCCCGATCTCGCCAGCGCCTATTTGCGGTCGGCCACGAACTGCGGCTTTCGTCGCTATGGGGCCGTGTCAAAGACATGATCGATAGCGGTCTGGTCGGCGAGCCGCGGTACGTCCTCATCGAGCTGTGGCGGCGGCCCTACCGTCACGGTTCCCAAGACTGGCGCTACAACATTGACCGCGTCGGCAACTGGATTCTCGAAGAGCCGATCCACTTCTTCGACCTTGTGCGGTGGTATCTGGCGGGTGTCGGCGAGCCGCAGGCGGTCTTCGCGCGCGCGAGCTCGCGGCAGCCGGGCCATCCGGAGTTAACGGACAATTTCACGGCCGTGGTCGAGTTTCCCGGCGACTGCTATGCCACCGTGTCGCAGACCTTGGCGGCCTTCGAGCATCACCAGGTCGCCAAGATCACCGGGACGGAGGGAGCCATCTGGGCGAGTTGGAGCGGCGCGATGGACCGCACGTTACACCCTACGTTCTGGCTCAAACACTTCGACGGCAACGAAGTACACGAGATCAAGCTCGATAAGATCACCGGCGAAGTGTTCGAACTCCAGGATCAGATGGCGATGATGGTCGCTGCGGTGCGCGACGGCGGTTCCCTCGCCGCCACGGGCGAAGATGGCCGCTGTTCGGTGGCCCTGTGCCTGGCCGCGCAAGAATCGGTCGACCAGCGGCGTCGGATCGTCTTTTGACGCAATGCACGATGAACACCTCCTGGCCCGAATATCTACGTGTCGCCGCCGACCAGCTCGGCGAAGGTCAGCCGGTCCGCGTGCGCGTTGTCGGCGGCTTCGACGATGTGGCTCGGGACATGGCCGAAGTGATGTTCGCAGAGATCGAGTCGGGGCTTGCTGTGCGCGGACAAACGACACTCATCGTCCCGGTTGGCCCCGTCGATCAGTACCCACTGCTGGCGAACATGATCAACGAGCGCTGCCTGTCGCTCTCCAACGTGATGTTCATCGCTATGGATGAGTACCTCGACGACGACGGGACGCTGGTGGACATCGATCACCCGCTCAGCTTTCGCGGATTCCTGCAGCGTTCTTTCTATGACAAGCTCGATCCGCAGCTCGCACCGCCCGCCGAGTTGCGACAGGGCCCCGACCCACAGCGACTCGGTGACATCGAACAACTCATCGACCAGCGCGGCGGCGTCGATGTGTGCTTTGGTGGCATCGGAATCAACGGGCATATCGCTTTCAACGAGCCTCCGCCGGCCGCGGACAACCTCTCGATCGAAGCCTTCGCCGAACTGCCGACGCGCGCGATCGAGCTCGACTGCGCAACCCGAACGATCAACTCGGTGACCGTGGGCGGCGAGCTCAGCATTGTGCCGCAGCGGGCCATTACCATCGGTATGCGAGAGATTCTGGCGTCGCGTAAGTTGCGGTTCTACTGCAACCGTCCCTGGCAGGCGGCCGTCGTGCGGCGCGTGTTGCACGGCCCCCTGACACCGCAATGTCCCGCTTCGTACTTGCGCACCCACGCGGATGCGTGGCTGTCGGTGACCAGTTTCGTTGCGGAGCCGCCTGACATTCGGCTGCGCTAAACGGGGCACAGGTTTCCGGCGACACGAACTGAAAAGGGGACGATCGCGCGTGCCTCAACTCGACTTTGCTGAAGACCGCGTACTGGCGGTCGTCGCTCATCCCGATGACGCCGAGTTGCTCTGCGCGGGCACGCTGGCCCGCGCGCGCTCCGGTGGCGCGGCGATCGCCATTTGCGTTCTCTGTCGCGGCGATAAGGGGCAGCCGGTCCGGGCGATTCGCGATCTCTCTAAAGTACGCCACAAGGAGGCAACAGCGGCTGCGAAGCTGCTTGGCGCAGAACTTTTCTGGCTGAACGTGCCCGATGGCGAGCTGGCCGATGCGCCGGCTTTGCGGCGGCGGCTGGTGGCTGTGTATCGCCGCTTTCGAACAACGCTGGTGTTGGCGCATTGCCTAGAGGATTATCACCCTGATCACCGCGCGGCGGGCAAGTTGGCCGAAGCGGCGACCTGGTTTTCCGCTTCGCGTGGACACAAGACCCGATCCGCGTCGTTGGAGACGCCGCCGGCTTTGTGGTGGATGGATGCGCTCGACATGCATGGCTTTCAGCCGGACATCTATGTCGACATCACCGCGCACACCGGACTGAAGCAGCAAATGCTGGCCTGCCACCAGAGTCAGTTGGCCCGCGCCGGCGATCCGGGCTTCGCGCCTTTGGCGGCTGTCGTCGAGCGGCAGGCAGCCGTGCGGGGCGCGCAGGCTGGAGTTGCGGCGGCTGAAGCGTTTGCCTTGCACAACACGTTTCGACGTGCGCGGGCGTGGTAGACGTGTTCGAGGGTAGCAGGCACTGCCTGGGCGCCGTCAGACATTGCCGCGACGCAACTGACCGTCCTGGTCGACTTGCCACTGCACGCCGCGTTCAAGCCACAAGGCCGTCAGGAATCCGCCGTAGCAGCAGCCAGTGTCGACGCAGAGCAGATAGCCGAGGTCCAGGATGTCGCCATCCGGCTGCGGTGTGTGAGCGACGACGGCGATCTTGCCGCTGGCGTGTTCGCCGGGAATCACGTCCCGCAGCGAAAGCCAGCGCGATTCCAGCGCCGGCTGTTCGGCCGGCGACAGATCGGGATCGTAGTTCGCATGGAAAAACAGATGCGTGCTCGTCTCGTGATAGAGTTGGCAGCAGCGCAGTTGTTCGACGTGTGCTTCTGGAATGTCGGCCGTCGTCGCTTCCGGGCCGTACGAATCGAGCGTCGCCCGACCGCCAAACTGGAGCCAGTTCTCACGCATTTGCGCTGAGCGGAGTGCGCCCAGCAGCATCTCATCGTGGTTTCCCAACAGCGGCACCAGCCGCGTCTTCTCTCGCAGCTCTAGTATCGTATCGAGCACACCGCAACTGTCGGGACCGCGATCGACGTAGTCGCCCATCAGCACGAGCGTATCTTCCGGCTGCGGGTCGATGTGCTCGAGCAACGCGCGAAAGGCCACCGCGCAACCGTGAATGTCACCGATGGCAATCGTGCGTCGTGGCATGCTTTCGAGCTTAGTGGTTCAAAGTCCGCTTGTCGTCGGCCGCACACTGTTCGTGGCCGCAACAATACGGCTGAACCCTCGGGTGCCACTGGCTGCTCGCCAGCCAGTGCTCGACCGACTTTCGGTAAACGTTGAGTGACTGACCTGCACGGTCTATTCAGCGGCCCGTGACACGGTGGCAGAATATGCCAGCGGACAGCAACGGGGCGTGACGTTCAGTCGCGCTGCTTGAACTCAAGCGCTGCCGAGTTGATGCAATACCGCAGGCCGGTGGGACGCGGTCCGTCGGGGAAGACGTGACCCAGGTGGGCTTCGCACCGCTCGCACAGCACCTCGGTCCGCTGCATACCGTGGCTGCGGTCATCCTCCGTCGCTACGTGTCCATCCGCGATCGGAGAATGGAAGCTCGGCCAGCCGGTCCCCGAGTCGAACTTGGCCGTCGAGTCAAACAGCGGCTGCCCGCAACAGACGCAGGCATAAACCCCGTCCTCATGATGGTCGTGCAACTCCCCGGTAAAGGCCGGCTCGGTACCCTTGCGCCGTGTCACTTCGTACTGCAACGGCGTCAATTCCTGCTGCCATTGCTCGTCGGTCTTGGTGGTCTTGTCGG
>CALKYM010000062.1 GCA_938003525.1 uncultured Planctomycetales bacterium
GGCCGTTCGCAAATGAGTCAGGGCGACGATCATACGGCTCATTATAGGCCGCGCTCCATCGCAACGTGCCACGCTGGCCAAATCCGCGCGTGACCGAACAATTCCCGCCGTGATCGGCGGAGCAGGGAAGGTAGGCTGCGAGCCCTAGGTGCTCGCCTTGGCGGGTTCGTTGGCAGATTCAGCGGCGGGATGTTCGCGACTGGTCGGGCCCGCCGCGAGGTTGTCGCGCATCACCTGCAAGGTCTCGCGCAGGTTGCGCAGTTGATCTTCGCTGAGACCCTTGGTGGCTTTGGCGCGCACGTCCAATCCGCAGGCCACCATCTTGGCCCATACCGGCTCCACGCGTTCGGTGGGGTGGATGATCTTCTTGCGGCGATCGGTCTCGCTGGGCACGCGCTGAATCCATCCGTCGCGCTCCATCCGATCGAGCACACCCACCAGCGTCGGCGACTCGATGCCGATCCGCTCAGCCAGCTCGGTCTGCGACAGGGCTCCCTCGAAGGAAAGCCAGCCCAATACCTCCCACTGGCGATGCGTGATGCCCAACTCCTGCAGCCGCTCGTTCATGGCGCACGCCATCTGATGAGCGGTGGCGAAAATCCAGTAGCCAACACTGTTCTCGAAATCAAACTTGAGCATGCGGCCTCTCTCGGGCACGAGGCAGTTAGTAAGCTAACTATTGTATCCGCTGCCCCCGACGATGCAATTCGTCCACGAGCACACAGCCCCGCCAAGCCGATGTCTCCAGTTCCCGGCAAGTGCCCTGTACGGTACATGGCACGGCCCATACATCTGGTCCAGAATGCCATCTCCCGCTGCTGTTCGACGGATCGCGGGGATCGAAACACGAAGTAAATACCTGTCGATCTTCACTTGTTGGCCTTTTCCAGTTTGTCATCACACCGCGATGTTTCACCACTCATTCAGGATTTGCGCTCTCGCGGCGGTTGCCCCCGGGTTGTTGTATCTCCAAGGGACATCAGCCGACGCCGACGACACTGCCACGACCTATCGAGAGGACGTCGCGTTCCTCCGTCAACATACGACGGTCATCGAGTTGACCGACGGTGCCAGAGCGCGTGTGGCGGTTTGCCCCGAGTGGCAGGGCCGCGTGATGACCAGTACCTGCCGCGGGCCGCGTGGTCGCAGCTTCGGTTGGATTCACCGTGAGTTCATTGAAGCAGGCGAAATGAACCGTCAATTCAACAACTACGGTGGCGAAGACCGTTTCTGGTTGGGGCCCGAGGGCGGGCAGTTCGGCCTTTGGTTCGATCGCGATGCCGATCAGGTTCTCGACAATTGGTTCACTCCCGCCGCCCTCAACGAGGGTGCGATGCACGTGGTCGCTGCCGAAGGCGGCCAGCAGGTGCATCTCGAACGCGCCCTCGAGCTCACCAACGCCAGTGGCACTCCGTTCCAGCTAAGCCTCCAGCGCTTGATTCGTCTTGCCGGTCGCGACGAGTTCGCCGACACGTTCGGCGCCGAGGCGGCCCAACTTCTGGATCACGACGACGTTGATCTGGTCGGCTTCGCCAGCGAGAACTACCTGACCAACCGCGGCGAAACCCTGGACCCCCGACAAGGTCTCGTGTCGATCTGGATCTTAGGCATGTTTCAGCCGGGACAGCGCGCGGTCGTTGTGGTGCCTTACAAGTCAGGCGCCGAAGCCCAACTCGGCCCGGTCGTGAATGCTGACTACTTCGGACCCGTGCCGAAAGAACGTTTGCAGGTCACGCCCGACGCGATTCTGTTTCGCGCAGATGGGAACTATCGTTCCAAGATCGGCGTGACGCCCGCCCGCGCTCGCGCGGTTTGCGGCGCCGTGGACTTGGAAGCCGGCGTGTTGACGCTCGTGCACTTCAATCTTCCCGGCGATGCAGCCGAGCAGCCGTACGTCAACAACACCTGGGTCGTCCCGCAAGAGAAGCCGCTGGCCGGCGACGCGGTCAACAGCTACAACGACGGTCCGCCGGAACCTGGCGCAGAGAGTCTCGGCGGATTCTTCGAACTGGAAACGCTCTCGCCCGCGGCGCCGCTGGACCGCGGAGAGTCGCTCACACACGTCCACACCACGTACCACGTGCAGGCATCGCCCCAACGTCTCGCGGCGCTCCTCCGCGCGACGCTCGGCGTGGACGTGACCGCAGTCGAACGATTTCTCGAACGTGCCCAGACCGCAAGGCGTTGAATGCTCCGGCCGCTGATTGGGGAACTGCCAAGATGCTCACACGCGTGCTCGAACCCGAAGTCATGGACGACGTCACCGAGGCGCACGCTTACGACGCGCTCGATCACGCGGAGGTGAATCGCCAGTTCGTCGACGATCTGCTGGCCACAGGCGCGTTGCGCGGCGAACTGCTCGATCTGGGTACCGGCACGGCACTCATCCCGATCGCGCTGATGCGTCGGCTCGGCAAAGACGCTGACCTGCGGGTGACGGCCATCGACGCATCGCTGGCCATGCTCGACGTCGCGCAGGCAAACCTCGAGCTGGCCGATTTGGTGGGCCGCTTGTGGCTTGAGCAATGCGACGCCAAGGCGCTACCGTTCGACGATGACCGTTTTGCCATCGTGATCTCCAACAGCCTCGTCCATCACGTGGCTGACCCGATTGGTCCGCTGCGCGAAGCCCATCGAGTGACGGCCCCCGGCGGTCGCCTCTTCTTTCGCGATCTCCTGCGTCCGGAAGACGAACAGCAGCTTGCACAGCTCGTCGCCACCTACGCGGGCGATGCCGACGATTGCCAGCGGCGGCTATTCGCCGATTCGCTCCGCGCTGCCTTGCGGCTCGATGAAGTCCGCGCTTTGGTCGCCGAGTTTGGCGCGCCGGTCACATCGCTCGCCGCCACCGGCGATCGCCACTGGACCTGGTCGTACACCAAGCCGAACTGATCGCCGTTCAGTCCGCTGCGGAGCCTTTTGCCGTGCCCCACGAGGAGCCTCCCGTCGATCCCGCCATCGAGCACGAGCCCACGCTGCCCGACGCGGACGCGACAGATGCTGAAGCCGCCTCGAAACAATCACAGCCTCTCGATCCCGTTGCCGAGGCCGAGGCCGAGAATCCGAATTGGCAGGCTGAAGCGCGGCAATACGGCCGCATTCAGTTGCGTCTCGATCTGGCGGACGTGGCCCTCGACCTGGCCTATCTGGCGGTGGCGGCCTTCATCCTCGCGCGGCCGCTGGACGCCTGGCTGAGTCGCGCGATTGGCATCGACACGCTGCGGCTCATCGCGCTCTACGGCGCCGTCTTCGCCTTGCACCTGTTGGTTTCGCTGCCGCTCTCGTACTACTCCGGCTACGTCGTCGAAAGCCGCTTCGGGCTGAGCACGCTCACGCCCGGCGGTTGGCTCCGCCGCTACTTCGCGCGGATGGCGATGGGCATGCTCTTCGGCCTCGCGCTCTATCTCGGTTTGTTCTGGATCATCTGGCTGGTGGGCGCTTGGTGGTGGGTGGCTGCCTCTCTGGCGTTCTTCGTCGTCACGGTCGTAGTCGGTCAACTCGCGCCCGTGCTGATCTTGCCCTTGCTCTACAAGGTCGAACGCTTCGAGGACGCCGATCTGCAAGAACGACTAGAAGCCCTGGCCGCCGGCACGGGGCTCACCGTCGAGGGCGTCTACCGCATGGGACTGAGCGCCGAAACGAAGAAGGCCAACGCCATGTTGGCCGGTCTGGGCCACACGCGCCGCGTGCTGTTAGGCGATACCCTGCTCGATAGCTTCACGCCCCGCGAGATCGGCGTCGTGTTTGCCCACGAGATCGGACATCACGTCCACCGGCATCTGCCACGGATCATCTTGATGGGCGCGCTGGTCAGCGGCGTCGGGTTTTTTATCTACGATCGCGTGGCGGCGTGGTGGGTGGGCGTGAGCGACTTCGGCGAAGTGGCGATTCCCGTCGCCACGCTGCCGCTGTTGATGTTTCTGCCCCGCGCGTTTCTGCTGCTCATGGAGCCACTCCAGAACGCGATGATGCGTCACTTCGAGCGACAGTGCGACTGGTACGCACTGAAGCGGACCGACGATCGCGAGGCCTATCTCTCGGCCTTCCGCAAACTGGCCGTGCTCAACAAAGACGATCCCGATCCCCATCCGCTGGCCGTAAAGCTGTTCCACAGCCACCCACCCATCTCCCAACGGCTGGCCATGGCGGAAGAGATGTGACAACAGGTTCGGCTACCAAGCCGCTTGGCCGCATTGGTTCGCTTGTCTGACCATCCTCCAATTCAGTCCGTCGGCCGCCCGGATTTTGTACCCGGCGGGGAGAATTCTTAGAAACTCGGGAGAATTTTGCGCCAATTGGTTGACGGCGTCTCCCGTCGTTCGTAGAGTCTGATTGTCACGTAGTTCCGGGGGGAGGGCTCCCCGGCTCCTTGGAGTAATGCCACCTGCAGGCTCGCTAATGCGAACGGCCCGGGTCTCCGACGAGGCCCGACTTCTACTCACTCTGGGTTCGTAGCCGCTCGCATCTTCTTCGTTCTGCTGTGATACGCGGACAGTTCCGGGGCTTTCTCTGCGCACTTCGTGCGTCTGGTGAATCGCCCCAGACGCCGAGTTCACCGCCTGACGTTGTTGTCGGCCACTGACGCCGTCATGCGGAGCTGTTTCGCTCGATCGCGGCTGCGTTCCCTCCTGATTCATCCATGACGACGCACCAGTTCCGCGCGCTGCGCGGACGAAGACACAGGGGCTCAGCCAATGTTACGACACACTTGTTTTGCGACCGGTATCGTTCTCATCTTTCTTGTCGTGCCCGCCCGGGCGCTTGCCACTCCGGTGTACGGTACGCCGGTCACGCCCACGGACTTTGCGGGATCGCGGGTCTACCAGTCCGAGGCTTCCGGCGATGCGGTGATTCAGTGGTCGATCACGCCCTCGGGCAATTCCTTTACCTATCGTTACACGTTCATCTTCCCGGACGTCCAAGGGCCGACGTTCAAAGACGTCAGCCACTTCACGCTCGACCTGAGCGATGACTTCGCGGACTCGGACGAGCAAGACCTCCGCGACACGTTCAGTTCGAACACCAACGACTCGTTCGACCCGCAAGATGACGAGGACATCGAGTTCGGCGATAAGGACGGACTGACCGGCGCCGTGAAGTTCGACTTTGGCGGCGGCAAGCCCGATGGCGGCACGCCCAACACTTCCGACGGGCAGCCGCTGTTCTACGAGTTCACCATCGATCGCAGTCCCGTGTGGGGCAACATGGCGATCAAGGCGGGCCAGAACCTGTTCGACAACCTGGGTCTGGACAACGAGCTCACATCGATGGACACCGCCGACTTCATCGCCGTACCCAACGGCATCGTTCCCGAACCCGCCACGGCCATGCTCGCCCTGCTCGGAGCCGGCCTGTTGGCGCTTCCCGTCGCGCTACGCACCCGCAGAAAGAATTAAACGCAGACCCGAGCGATTCGCCGCGGCATCCACACTTGCCTGATTGCCGGCCAGATCACCCCGATGCATAAGGCAAAAGCCAACGAAGGGGTGCCACTGCTGGCTTGCCCAGCAGTACCCGCCGCAAGCAACAAGTGAGACGCCGGACGGTATCCGGCAAGCCTTCGCTTGCAGCCGACACTGGACGGTTCAGCGATCCGCTGAAATCGGGCAGTCCGCCGTTGTGCCAAGCACTGCTGGACAAGCCAGCAGTGGCACCCGGCATACAGCGAGCGTAAAAAAAGGGTGCCACTGGCTGCTCGTCAGCCAGTGTCGGCCGCAAGCAACACAGTCGAGCTGAATGCAGCTTGCCGGCTTCCGTTTGCGGCGGGCCAAAACATTTCGGTTACTCAGCCCACATTGATCAGTCCGCCGTCGTGTCCAGGCACTGCTGGGCAAACCAGCAGTGGCATTCGGTGCGGGGACTGATCGGGAATGAGAGAGCCTCGCCGCCCATCGAAACTCGGCATCGACTCACCGTCAATCACGGATCGAATTCGATCCTCACGACGTCCCAGTGCAGTCCGACGTCTTCGGTTCTCGGCACGTAGATCGTTTCGCTGGCGGCAGGGTTCTTCCAGTGATATTGCACCGGGCTGGGATCGGGGGCGATCGTGTGCTTGGGCACGGGTTCGAGCGAGTTGGGCGGTAGGTGCATGAACTTGGGAAAGTACTTCAGCGGCGCGGTTTGGATGTTCAAGAAGATGAATAAGTCGTACCAGGTCTGCCAGTTCACGGCGTCCCATTCGTCGCGCTTCTCGATCGTGAGCTGCCGTACCAGCAGATGCCCGATGACGGGGAACGTCGTGTTATGCGTACCTTGTTTGGCACAATACTCGTCCCACACGGCGACCAGGCCGGTGAGGCTCCCCGTCGCGCCGTCGTCGACCCAGAAATCGTCGGCCAGCACCGTGGGGATGCGTACCGGATCGGTCGTCCCGTAAAGCGGCGGCATGTCGACGGCCGCGAACACCACGTTGGTGCCATTCACGTCGACTTTGTTGTCGCACAACAATGTGCCGCGGATCGTCACGTCGTTGCTGAGGACCATCGCCCCGGTCTTCTTCACGATGCCCAGCGGGTTGCTCAGCGGGTCGACGTC